>CAXTQM010000097.1:0-8012 GCA_964246205.1 uncultured Beijerinckiaceae bacterium
ACGCGGGCGATCGCCTCGAACAGCACGCTCGACGTGTCGCGCAAGTAGTTCTCCAGCGCCAGCTCGCTCGGCATAGCATCGTCGTAGAGGTCGAAACTGCGCGCCTCGACCAGCGCGAGAAGTCGCGCCCTGTCGAGGTTGAAGCGCCACACCGTATCGAGCAGCGCCTCCGCCACGGGATGGCCCGACGAGGCGTCGTTCTCGAGGATGTCGCGCCAGAACTGGTAGCGGATCTCGCCCAGCGTCGGCTCGCTGACGACCTCGCGCACGCGCGCGATCTCCAAACCGAAGGCGAGGATGGCGTGGGTGTGAGGCCGCGCCTCGGCCGTCCAGAACAGGCTGGCCAGCCACCGGTCGCGATCGCCCGCGCGGACCGTGTCGAAGCAGTGCGCGTAGGACGCTTCGAGCGCGGTCGCGGCCATTAGGCCACGGCGAGGAGAGCTGCGGCGACGCGGCGCTTCTCTCCGAGCAGGATCGAATAGGTGCGGGCGGCGGCGGCGGTGGCCATCGGCTCGGCGCGCAGCCCTATGGCCGCGAGCGCGTCGCGAAGCTCGAACACGGGCAGCATCGTCGTCCCGGTGCCGATCAGCAGGTGGTCGATGGCGCCGCTCTCGTCGAGGACGCGGGCGAAGGCGGCGGGGGTAAGGTCATCGGGCGCGACAACGTCCCAGGCGTAGATGCCCGACGGCAGCGCCAGGATCGAGCCGCGATGCGACATGTCGCCAAAGCGGAAGCCGCCGGCACCGTACCCCTCGAGGGCATGCTGTCCCGGCAGGAAGCCGGAGAGCTTGCCCTCCGCCAAGTCAGGCGGCCGCCTTGGCGCCCGTCTTGGCCGCACTGCGCGTCTCTGGCGCGATCAGGGGCTCGCCCATCTTCTCGGGCCGGAGGCCGAGGTAGATCAGCATCGGCGAGCAGATGAAGATCGACGAATAGGTCGCCACGAACAGGCCGAACATCATCGCCAGGGAGAACGAACGGATCACCTCGCCGCCGAACACCACGAGCGACAGCAGCGCCAGGAACACCGTCGTCGCCGTCATGATGGTACGCGGCAGCACCGCGTTGACGGAAACGTCGATCAGCTCGTTGGTCGAGATCTTGCGGTACTTGCGCATCATCTCGCGGATGCGGTCGAGCACCACCACCGTCTCATTGAGGCTGTAGCCGACGATAGTCAGGATGGCGGCGATCGAAGTCGTGTTGAACTCGAGCTGGGTGATGCAGAAGAAGCCGACGGTGAGCAGCAGGTCGTGCATCGTGGCGATGATGGCACCGACGGCGAATTGCCACTCGAAGCGGAACCACAGGTAGCAGAGCACCGCGACGATCGCGAGCACGACGCCGAGCGTGCCGGACTGCACCAGTTCGCCGGACACCGTCGGGCCGACCACCGAGGTCTGGCGCACGGTGTAGCCCTCGCCGAGCGCAGCCTTGACGCGGGCGATGGCGCCATCCTGCGCCGCATCGCCGCCGGGCTGAAGGCCGAACCGGATCGCGACGTCGGAGGGATTGCCCAGGCCCTGGACGCCGACGGGACCGACGTTCATCGCCTCTGTCTGGTGTCGCAGCTTGGCGAGATCGGCGTGGCCGGAGTCGGCGCGAACCTCGATCAGCGTGCCGCCGACGAAGTCGATGCCGAAGTTCATACCGACGGTGAGGAACAGCACCACGGAGATGATTGAGAGCACCGCGGAGAAGGGGTAGCTCACGCGGCGGAACCGCATGAAGCCGAATTTGGTGTTCTCGGGGGCGAGACGCAGGAGTTTCATCGGATTGCCTCGCGCCTCAGATGGGCAGCTTGGTCGGACGCTGGTAGCGGTACCACAGCGCGATCATCATGCGGGTCATCGTCACGGCGGTGACGATGGAGGTCAGGATGCCGAGGCCCAACGAGACGGCGAAGCCGCGCACCGGGCCGGCGCCGAGGAAGTACAGGATCGCGGCGGCGACGAACATCGTGACGTTGGAATCGACGATGGTGGCGAAGGCGCGCTTGAAGCCGGCGTCGAGCGACTGGATGATCGAGCGTCCGGCGTGGTTCTCCTCGCGGATGCGCTCGTAGATCAGCACGTTGGAATCCACCGCCATGCCGATCGTCAGCACGATGCCGGCGATGCCCGGCAGCGTCAGCGTGGCGCCGAGCAGCACCAGGCCGGCGAAGATGAAGCTGATGTGCACGGCGAGCGCGATGTTGGCGAAGATGCCGAATGTCCCGTAGGTCACCAGCATGTAGGCGAACACGAGGCCGGCACCGACATAGGCGGCGAGCTTGCCGGCGTTGATCGAATCCTGGCCCAAGCCCGGTCCGACGGTCTGCTGCTCGATCACGGTCAGCTTGGCCGGCAGCGCGCCGGCGCGCAGCAGGATGGCGAGATCGTTGGCCTGCTCCACGCTGAACGAACCGGTGATCTGGCCCGAGCCGCCGGTGATCGGCTCGTTGATGTTGGGTGCGGTGATCACCTTGCCGTCGAGCACGACGGCGAAGCGCTTGTTGACGTTCTCGCTGGTCACCTGGGCGAAGCGCTGACCGCCGCGAATGTTGAACTGGAAATTGACGTCTGGCCCGCCGCCACGCTGGTCGAAGCCAGGTGTCGCGTTGGTCAGGTCGCCGCCGTCGACCAGCACGCGCTTGTTGACCGGCAGCTCGCCCTTCTCATCGGACTGCGGCAGCATCTCGAACTCGGACGGGCTCTCGCCGGGGTCGGCGACCATGCGGAACTCGAGCTTGGCGGTCTTGCCGAGCAGGTCGAGCAGGCGCTGCGGATCGGCGAGGCCCGGCACCTCGACCGAGACGCGATCGTTGCCCTCGCGCTGGATCAGCGGCTCGGTGGTGCCCAGAGCGTCGATGCGTCGGCGGATCACCTCGATGGATTGGTCGACGGCGCGGCGGATCCGGTCCGAGATGCCGGCATCGGTCAGCTTGACGACGATGGTGCCGGAGCCGCCGTCGTCGACGCTGTAGGCCGGCGCGCCGCTGGACCCGAGGATCGAGGCGGTCGGGTTGGCGAGTGACTGCAGCCGCGGGCGGATCTTGCCGTTGTCGGCATTGTCGGCGAGCCGGAACTGCACGCTGTCGACCTGCGCCTGGACGCCGCCGGCCACCGCGACCTTCTCCTCGCGCATAATGCGACGGACGTCGTCGCGCAGGTTGGCGACCATGGTCTTCTTGACATCGTCGCGATCGACGCGGAGCAGGATGTGCGAGCCGCCCTGGAGGTCGAGGCCCAGCGTCAGAGTCTTGGGCTTCAGCCAGGACGGCATCGCCTTCTCAAGCGCGACGAAGCCCGACGCCGGCAGCAAACTCGGTACGACGAGCAGCAGCGCCACGGCGATCATGCCGAGAATGGAGACGATCTTCCAGGTCGCGAAACGCAGCATGGGTCTTTCAATCGATCATTCGGGGTGCACCCCGGCACAAAGCGTCAGCCGGCGTCCTTGACCGGCTCGCCCTTGGCGCGCACCTCCGTCACCATCGGACGGGCGATGCGGATGCGCACGTTGGGCGCGATCTCGACCTCGATCTCCGACGACTCGGTCGCCTTGGTGACCTTGGCGATGATGCCGCCCGTTGTGACGATGGTATCGCCGCGACGGATGTTCTTGACGAGGTCGGCCTGGTCCTTGGCACGCTTCTGCTGCGGTCGCAGAACCAGGAAGTACATGATGATGAGAATGGGGCCGAACAGCGTCAGATATTGCAGGATCGTCTGCGACGTGTCAGGCGCGGCGCCTGCGGCCTGAGCGAAGGCGGGCGTGATGAAGATGGTCGTGCTCCGGAATATCGGGCCAGCCGTGGCGGTCGCGGCGGGTTATACCGGCGGGCACGCGAAGGCAATGGGCGCCGCCCCGCGGCGCTTGGGGTGGCGCCCGGCGAGGTCTCGCGTTTGAGCCGCGAGACGCGCGCCTGGGTTCGCCTGCCATCGGGCAAGCGGCTCGACCTGCTGCACCCCACCCCTTTCGACTGGGACGACGGAGACCTCGCCGTGGGTCTGGCGCGGACCTATCGCTGGGGTGGCCATTCCGCCTGGCCGCTCCCGCTGTCGGTGGCGCAGCACTCCTTGATGGTACTGGCCATGCACCGGCGCGCGGCGCGCTCTCCCGGTATCGCCGCGGAATTGCGCGAATTGCTGCACGACGCCGACGAGGGCCTGCTGGGCTTCGACTGCATTTCCGTCGTCAAGCCGTTCCTCGGCGAGGCGTTTCGCGCGCTCGCCGGAGACCTGCAGCGCGCGGTGGCGATCCGCTATCGCATCGCCGCCTTCGACGCGGCCTCGCTGAAGGCGCACAAGCGCGCCGACCGCGTCGCCGCCGCCTCCGAGGCAGTGCACGTTGTCGGCTGGACCCGCGACGAGGTCCGACACACCCTGCGCATTCCCTTCGAACCGCTGGCCGCCGACCCGCTGCATGCGGTCTACGGCGGCACGCCTTGGGAGCCGTGGGCGCCGACGCTCGCCGCAGAGCGCTTCCTCGTAGAGCTTCGCGCGCTCTGTGCGCGCGAGGTCGGCGCGCTTGAAAGCGCCGGGCGGCTGTGACACCTCTCCCGGCTAGGAGGCCGCCGTGCCAAGCATCCACGTCTGTCCGCTCTCGCAAATACCCGCCACCGTGCTCGCCAGCGGCGCCCGCAGCCTGATCACGCTCATCGGCGAGGGCACGGAGGTGGCGCGCCCACGCGAGATCGAGGCAGGCCGACATCTTTACGTCGCCATGTCGGACATCTTGCTCGCCACGGACGGCGAGATCCTTCCCAACGAGACGCATGTCGCCAAACTCGTCGAGTTCATCCGCCGGTGGGACCGCACGGCGCCGCTGGTCATCCACTGCTATGCGGGAGTCAGCCGCTCCACCGCTGCGGCCTTCATTGCGGCCTGTCTGATCGACGAAACGCGCAGCGAGGCCGACATCGCGCAGGAAATCCGTGGGTTGTCGCCAACCGCGACGCCGAACAAGCTCATGGTGGAAATCGCCGACCGCCTGCTTCAGCGCAATGGTCGCATGGTCGAAGCCGTTCGCGCGATCGGCCGCGGTGCCGACTGCTACGAGGGCGTCCCCTTCGCGCTCGAAGTGCTGCCGGAGGCCGCGTGACCGATCAGCCTATACCCGAAATCGCGGCGTTGCCGTTTGAAGCGGCAATGAAGGAATTGGAGTCGATCGTTGACCGTCTCGAGAAGGGTCAGGTCGCATTAGAAGAGTCGATCGCAATCTACGAGCGCGGCGAACTCCTCAAATCGCATTGCGACGCTCTGCTCAAAAGCGCAGAGGCTCGCATCGAGAAGATCACACTGGCACGAGACGGGCGGCCCACCGGGACCGCGCCGCTTGACGTCGGCTGACTTCAGCCTTTCGCAAGACCAGCGTCGCTTCGCAGGGCATCGATACGTTTCGAAGCCTCGGCCTTGCTCAGTCCCTCCTCAAACGTCCCGCCGGTCTGTTCGGTCAGGGTCTTGAGATAGGAGGCCTGCGCGCCGGTCATCGGCTCGTCACCGGTCGTCCAATCGTCCGGGTTCTTGACCGTGTTGCTGTTGGGCGCCGGGTCAATCTTGGGATTGTGATCTGTCATCGCCTTCTCCTACGTTCCGGCAATGTTCCGGAACCGGGGAGGTTGCAACACAGCCTGTGGACGAGTCCGCGGGTGTCGGAAGCCCCTACATTCGGTTCACTTAACGCAACGCGTTCAGCCTACGGATCAGATCGTTCGAGGCGTTCAGCTGCAGCGTCGAGATTGAGCGCAGTGACGAGTCGTCACCGCTGGAGGCATAGTCGCGATACATGGCCACGAGCTGCCGCAGCGCGTTACGCTGGGTCAATTTGTAAAAGGCCTCGAAGCGGCGTCCATGCAACGTCTTCAGCGTCTCGTAATCCGCCTCTTGCGACGGCAGCAGCGGCTTGGGAGCCGGCGCAGCGGCCGGCGTGGGGTGGTCGACAGCTATGGAACGTCCTGTCGACAATCCGCTGCTGACCATGCCCTCGACATCGCCGGCGAGGCGGCCGAGCGGCGCCAGCGGGTCTGGCGTGGAGATCGGGGCCGCCGTGCCGAGCGCGGCGTTGGCGCCCTCCGGCGTGTTGGTCTGCCACCACGCCACGATCGAATTCTCCACGATCGTTTCTCGGGCCGCGACATCCTGCGCATAGGCTTTGACGGCGCGATCCGGTGACCGCTGCAGCGCAAGCCGGCTAGCCTTGTCGAGGAAATCGACGTTGGGCTTGACGTTGGCGACGAATGCGTCGGTCAACCGGGTCGCGGCAGAGGCATGGGAGACCCACAAACACGTTCCTGCGAGGACACCCGCAGCGAGATGACGAGACGACTTCATGGCAACAGCCTTCCTGCCCGATACGCCGGGCGATTACTGCCGCATAAACAAGCCGCGCCGAGACGGAGTTCCAAGGCTCAGCTTGCCTCCACGCAGGTCGTCTCGCGCCGCTCCATGCCCATGAGCCTGACGGCCAGGCCCGACGCCAGCGCGATCAGCGCCGCCACCAGCACCATGATTCCAGGCCAGCCGGAGTGCGACCACGCCAAGCCGCCGAGCGAACCGAACAGGCTCGACCCGGAATAATACGCGAACAGGTAGAGCGAGGCCGCCGCCGCTCGCGCGGTCTGCGCGCGCCGGCTCACCCAGCCGCTGGCGATGGCATGCGCGCCGAAGAACCCGCAGGTGAAGATCGCGATGGCGGCGATTGAGACCACGAGGTTCGTGGTCGCCGTGAGCGCCAGGCCGAACCCCATCAGCAGCGTGGCCGTCGCCATCATGCGGCCGCGCCCGAAGCGGCTGCCGAGCCGGCCGAACCAGGCCGAGGCCGGCCCGCCGAGCAAATAGACCAGGAAGATCGCGCCGGCGAAAGCCTGACTCAGGTCGAACGGCGGCCCGATCAGGCGATACGAGAGATAGTTGTAGGTGGTGACGAAGCCGCCCATCAGCAGGAAGCCGACGGCGAAGAGCTGCGCTAGGCCGGGATCGCGCAGGTGTCCGAGGAAGGCGCCGCCGAGATGGCGCAGCGACACGCCGGCTTCCGGCTCGAAGCGGCGCGAGGGCGGCAGCAGCGCGGTGAACAGCGCCGCGGCGGCGATTCCGAAGACGCCCATGACGCCGATCGCGATGCGCCAGCTTTGCGTCCAGTCGATCAGCACGCCGGTCAGCACGCGGCCGAGCATGCCGCCGTAGGCGTTGCCGGCGATGTAGAGCCCCATCGCGCCGCCGAGGTCGCGCGGGTGCACCTCCTCGGCGAGATAGGCCATGGCCACCGCCGGTACGCCGGCCAGCGCCACGCCGGTCAGGGCACGCATCGCCAGCAGCACGCCCCAGCTCGGCGCGAAGGCACAGGCCGCCGTCAGCACGCCCACGGCGAAGAGCGAGACAGCCATGATCGGCTTGCGCCCGCGCGCGTCCGAAATGCGGCCGGCGACCAGCATGGCGACGGCCAGCGTGCCGGTCGTCATCGAGAGCGACAGGCTCGACACCGACGGCGAGACGCCGAGGTCCTGGCTGAAGACCGGCAGCAGCGGCTGCACGCAATAGAGTAGCGCGTAGGTCGAAAAGCCGGCGGCGACCAGCGCCAGCGTCACGCGGCGGTATTCGGGCGTCCTCGCGCGCAGGAAAAGGCCGGTCGAGGCGGCGTGCGCCACCGTCTCCACCTCTCCGAGCAGGGTCTCGTCCAGCTCTCGGCTCATGAGCGCCGAATGGCGGGTGGCTTCAGCGCCGGGCCTGGACGACGAGGTGGTAGACGACGGAAGCGGCGATCGCCTGGATGTCCTTCGGAGCCAGGGTCTCGGGCTTCATGAGCGCGCGGCTCAGAAGCTCTTTGATGCGCTCGGACGTGGGCGCCGGCTGCGGCGTTATCGATTGCAGCGTGTCGAGCGCATAACCGTCGAGGCTGTAAGTGCGCATGCCGGAGTTCTCGTTCACGTCGCACCTCCTGGCGTCCGCTCCACCGCGGTGGCATGATCGTCATGACACGATGAGCGTAGCGCACGCGGACGAACCACGCGACCGAATTTCCCCCGCGGGCGAACA
>CAXTQM010000098.1:0-7998 GCA_964246205.1 uncultured Beijerinckiaceae bacterium
CCCCGGCGGCGTTGGTGGCGCCGACGCCGATCGAGCCGAGCGCGCCGGCGTTCGACACCGCCGCCCCCATCGCCGGCGAGGACACGCCGGCCATCGGCGCCTGCACGATGGGCAGGTCGATTCCGAGCAGGTCGGTCAGCGCCATCGTGAGTCCTCGCTCATCACCGCGCCTTCGTCCGGCTTGACAGCGTGTCGTCGCGGACCGGACGTGCCCGGTCCGTCGCCGATCCGATACCAGGAGCTTCGCGCATGAGCTACGTCGGCGCGATCGACCAGGGTACCACGTCGACCCGCTTCATCGTCTTCGACAGGCGCGGGACGATCAAGGCCTTGGCACAGCGCGAGCACGAGCAGATTTTCCCGAAGCCCGGCTGGGTCGAGCACGATGCTGCCACCATCTGGCACAACACCCGCCTCGTCATCCGCGACGCGCTGAAGGAGGCTGGCCTTGTGGCGAAGGACCTCGCCGCCGTCGGCATCACCAACCAGCGCGAGACCACGCTGGTCTGGGAGCGCGCCACCGGCAAGCCGCTGCACAACGCGCTGGTGTGGCAGGACACCCGGGTCGACGCGCTGGCGGCGAAATTCGCGAAGGACGGCGGGCGAGACCGTTTTCGCGCGGAGACGGGACTGCCGCTGGCGAGCTATTTCGCCGGGCTGAAGCTGCGCTGGCTGCTCGACAACGTGCGCGGCCTGCGCAAGCGCGCCGCCCTGGGCGAGGTGCTGTTCGGCACGATGGACAGCTGGATTTTGTGGAACCTCACCGGCGGGCCAGACGGTGGGCGGCACGTCACCGACGTTACCAACGCCAGCCGCACCCAGCTCATGAACCTGAAGACGCTGGCCTGGGACGCGGGCCTGCTGAAGACTTTCGACATCACGCTCGACATGCTGCCGGCGATCCGCTCGTCCTCCGAGGTCTACGGCGAGGGTTGCGATCCGCTCGAGGGCGTGCCGGTCGCCGGCATCCTCGGCGACCAGCAGGCGGCCTTGTTCGGGCAGGCCTGCTTCAAGCGCGGCGAGGCCAAGAACACCTACGGCACCGGCTCGTTCGTGCTGATGAACATCGGCGAGGTGCCCGTGCGCTCCAAGGCCGGACTGATCACCACGCTGGCCTACCGGCTCGGCGAAGCGGCGCCGGTCTACGCGCTCGAAGGCTCGATCGCCGTCACCGGCGCGCTGGTGCAGTGGCTGCGCGACAACCTCGGCCTGCTGAACGACAGCGCCGATGTTGAGACCCTTGCCCGCACCGTAGAGGACAACGGCGACGTCTACCTCGTGCCGGCCTTCTCCGGCCTGTACGCGCCGCACTGGAGGGACGATGCGCGCGGCGTGATCTGCGGGCTGACGCGCTTCGCCCGCAAGGGCCATATCGCCCGCGCAGCGCTCGAGGCCGCCGCCTACCAGACCCGCGACGTGCTGGTGGCCATGGAGAAGGACACGAAGATCCCGATCAAGGAGTTGCGCGCCGACGGCGGCATGGTCGCCAACGACCTGCTGATGCAATTCCAGGCCGACATCCTCGGCGTGCCCGTGGTGCGTCCGGTGGTGACCGAAACCACCGCGCTCGGTGCGGCCTATGCCGCCGGGCTGGCGGTCGGATATTGGAACGGCACGGCGGAGCTTGCCGAGAACTGGGCGGTCGACCATCGTTGGCAGCCGGCGATGAGGCCCAAAGTGCGCCGCGCGCTGACCCGGTCCTGGGACAAGGCGGTGGAGCGTTCGCTGGGCTGGATGGACGTCGCGAGACGTTAATACCGCGCTAGGCTTACGACTACGTGCCTAACGCGTGGCTTGAACGCTCAGGTGGATCTGGTGTTATGGCTCGTCCGCCCTGATGGGTGGTCTTAGAGGAGGCTTGTTTGGACAAGAAAATCGCAGGGATGGTCGGCGCGCTTGCTGCCGTCACGCCCGTCGCCGCCATGGCGGCTCCCGCCGACCCGATGGCCGCCGCGAGCTACGCCGATCTGCTGAAGCCGATTCCCAACGCGGTCGAGACGCTGAAGGCGTCGGATGCCGTGCTGCTGACGGAGGACGGCGCCAAAGTGGAGATGGCGCAATATTACCACCACCATCACCACCACCATTTCTTCCACCGCCGGTTCTACCACCACCACCACCACCACTTTTTCCGTCGGCGGTTCTTCCATCATCATCACCACTTCTATTGAGAGCGGCGGGCCGGCGGAAACGCCGGCCTTTTCTTTTGCTCAGCTCGGCTCCTCGACCTGTGCCTTCGCCGCCCGCAGGATGTGCCGGTACGTCCCGTCGAATACGGTGTTCGACGTTGACACCCACTGCGTGTCCTTGCCCAGCGTGTCGCGGCTCGCGTGGATGCGGCGCGACTGCAGTTCGCGCTCCGCGGCCTCCTCCTCGCTCATCGCAACCAACTCGTAGTCCGGCTCGGCCGGCAGCACGATCGCTTGCATCATCGGCTCGCCCTTCCGGAAGACGTGAGTCTGCCCCTCGGCCGGAGTCTTGAAGATGCAGAAGTTCACCATCGGCCAGAATTCGCGGATGAGCGCCGGCACAGCAAGTGGAACGGTGCCGGTCGCATCCGTGTAGAAGCGCGGGTGTGGCTCGGTTCTGATGGCAAAGCCGGGCTCGGGCTTGAGGTCGAGCAGCAGCTGGTAGGAGTAAAATTTTCCGCCGAAGCTGCGAAACGGCGGCCGGTGGCAGTTCGCCTCCTCGTCCCACGCGATGTCGCCTTCGAAGACGGGCGCGCCACCGCGGCCGGTGACGCGAACCTCGCCGGAATGGGGATAGAAGATCTCGATGCCGTAGGTTGCCCCCTCCGTGAACGGCATGCAGTGCCACACGTGCTCGTGGCTGCCGTCGCGACGCGGCTCCGGCTTGCCCGACCAGCCCGGAACCTCCATGCGCGTGCGCCGCGGCGCCAGCCCCGGTTCGAACGTCCTGACCTTGACCTGCCGCATGGTGGGCTCCGTTGTCGACCGTCGAACCTTCTACTCGACCGGCGCCCGTCGACGCACGTCCCCGAGGTCTTAAGCCTCGGGTTGACCCGGACGGCCCCCATTATTTAGGCCAAGCGCATGAGCGGAACTTCGAAATCGATGCGCATCAACCAGCTTGAGGAGCATAACGCTGCCCGACGCCGCGAGATCGAGGCGATGCGCGACCGCCACGTCTCCGCCCATCGCGCGCGCGCCGCCCAGCCGCCCGAAGAGGCGCCGTTGCCGGCGCTGGAACGCCGCATCGCCGCCGCGCTGTCCGCCCGCTGGGGCAAGGGTCGGCTGGAGCCGACCTTCGATGTCGTCGAGCGCGCCCGCCATGGCGGCGACCTTGCGCTGCGTTTCCCGCAACTGCTGAAAGACGGCGGTCCCAAGGCCGTGGTTCGCGACCACCTGCCGTGGATTGTCGAGGTCTTGCGTGGGCCGGACCTTGCCGATGCCGTTGCCGAGGTCGTGACCGCCGGCATGTACGTCAACGTCACGCTGACCGATCGCTGGCTGCTCGATGCCGCCGGTACGGTGTCCGAGCGAGGCCCCGACTTCTGCCGCAGCGTATCGATGGCCGAGCGCATCGTGGTGATCGACTATTCCTCGCCCAACATCGCCAAGAGTTTGCACGCGGGCCATATCCGCTCGACCATCGTCGGCCACGTGCTGGGCAATCTTTACGAGGCCTGCGGCGCGCTGGTGCATCGCGTCAACCACATCAACGACTTCGGCGGCTTCGGCTTCACGTTGGAGGGCTGGGACCGATTTCGCGATGCTCTCGCCGAGCTGCCGAGCGACAACGCGCGACTGCTCGAGATCTACCGCATCCGCCGCGTGCTCGAGCGCGTCGTCGCCGCAGGGATCGAACCGGCGAAGATGGAGGAGAGCGATCGCGCGTTGGTAAACCGATATCTGTCAGGTGCGATCGACGCGAAAAGCGTCTCCGCGGGCTTCGCCGACTACGTCGCCGCCTCGGACGCCCGCTTCGCCGCGCTGGAGGCCGGCGAGCCGAGCGAGGTCGCGCTGTGGCGCGACATGGTGGCGTGGAGTCTCACCGACTTCGAGCATTTCTACGACAGCCTGAACATCCGCTTCGACCTGGTGATCGGCGAGAGCTTCTACTTCCAGGCCGGAGGCGCTTTCGTCGACGCGTGCCTCGCCGGCGGCCGCGCCCTGGTATTCTCTGCCGAGGACGCCGCGTCGGCGACCGCCAAGCTGGACGCGCGCCTGGCGGGAAAGAAGATCGGCGAGCCGGAGCGCGACACGCTCGTCGCCGCCGCGCGGAAGGACGTCGGCGCGGTGGTGATCCCGCTCGATCGCGACGAGCGCCTCGTCGTGCGTCGCGCCGACGGGCGCAGCATCTACGCCACGCGCGACCTCGGCGCCGTGGTGCTGCGCCGCCAGATCTTCGGCATGAACATGGGCGTCTACGTCACCGGGCAGGAGCAGCAGGTCCATTTCGACCGGCTGTTCCGCGCCGCCGAGCTCACGAAGCTGGCACGGGCCGAGGCCGTGGGCTTCCTCCACGTGTGGTTCGGCTTCTACGTCGACAAGAAATCTGGCAAGAAGCTCTCGTCTCGCGACAGCGTCGCCAACGTCACGCAGCTGCTCGACGACGCCCGCGCCTACTTCCGCGGCCGGGTCGGGGAGCGGGCGCAACGCGACGCCGACGTCGAGAGCGCCGCGCGCGAACTCGCCATCGGCAGCCTCGTATTCAACGACCTCAAGCAGGACATCAAAGGCCCGGTCGAGATCGACGCCGCCGATCTCGCCGCCACGATCGCAGGCTTCGAGAAGTCCGGCGCCGCCTATGTCGTCTACGCCGCCTGCCGCGCTCGCTCGATCCTGCATCGCGCCGGCGTGGCTCCGACACCGGTGGCGCAGATCACGAGCTTCACGCTGGACGAGCAGGAGGTCGGGCTACTGTTGAAGCTGCAGCAGCTGCCGGGAAAGGTCGCCGCAGCGGGGCGCGCGTCAAATCCTTCGGTGCTGGTGCGCCACCTGCTCGAGATCGCGACGGCCTACAATTCCTATTACACGGTCGCGCCGGTCATCGTCGACGGCAGTGCCGATCCCGCCCGCCTGCTGATCACCTCGGCCGTGTACCAAGCGCTAGCTGCCGGATTGCTGCTCTGCCACGTGACCTGCCCCGAGGCGATCTGAGCGGCTGCACGCAGCCGTTCAGAGCCCCGCGGCGACTTTTACCGCGGCGAGGTCCTCGACGAACCGCGCATATTCGCGATCCTTGGCCTCCTGATCAGGCAGGCGCAGCAGGTACGAGGGGTGCACGGTGACGAACACCGGCGCGTCGTTGCCCTGCGGAATGGGCTTTCCGCGCTCGGCGCCGATGCGCACCGTGCGCCCGAGCAGCGCCTTGCCGGCCGAGGCGCCCAGCGCCACGATGATCTTGGGCTCGAGCAGGCTTTTCTCGACGTCGAGCCAGTAGCGGCACGCGACGATCTCCTTGGTCTCGGGCGTCTTGTGCAGCCGGAATTTCCCGCGCGGCTCGTATTTGAAGTGCTTCACGGCGTTGGTGACGTAGGCCTTGTCGCGATCGATGCCGGCTGCCGCCAGTGCCTTGTTCAGCACCTGTCCGGCCGGCCCAACGAAGGGGTGACCGGCGAGATCCTCCTTGTCGCCGGGCTGCTCTCCGACGAAGATGATCTCCGCAGACTGCGGCCCCTCGCCGAACACTACCTGGGTGGCGGGCCCGTGCAGGTCGCATCTCGTACATTTGGCCGCCGCGGCGCGAGCCTCGTCGAGCGTCTTGGGGAAGTCGGGATCGAGCGCCTCGGGGCTGAGCAGGTCGGTCGCCATCGTGTCCTCTTCCGCCGGCGCTTGCTGCGCGAGGCTCTGCCGTTCGAGAGCCTTGGCAAGGCGCGATGGGGCGGTCGGTTCCGCCGCTATCATGCCGCGCTCGCGCGTCCCGGCGTCGCGGATAAGGCCGTCGATGATCCGCGCTTCGGGCAGGTTCTTCCAGTATTTCTTCGGCATCTCCTTCTGCATCGCGTCGATCTTCAGCCGGGCCGGGTTGAAGATCGACGCGTAGTAGGTTCGCCAGTGCTCCTCCAGTCGATCCTCGTCGGGCACGTCGCTCTTGGCGGCGCCGGGACCGTAAGAGAGCGTGACGCCGTCCCAGAATGCCGAGCGGTGCGGCGTCAGGATCGACCAGCGCATGCCGGTGAAGCGGCGCACGAAGAAGTCGCCGACGGCCTCGACGATGTAGTGGTCCGGCTCGAACCAGGCGATGAAGGCCGGCTCGCCGTCGGGCGCCACGACCTCCTTGAAGCGCACGAAGGCATGCATCTTGTGGATGTCGCGATGGAGGCTTTTGGCCATAATCCGGGCGGCATGGACGTCGGCGTCGGCGGGGTCTTCGAGCAGGCGCGGCGTCGCGCGGAGTCGCCACAGGAGGCGATAGAGCAGGGCAAAGCGTTCCGTATCGGAATGCGCGATGACCTCGCGCGCCAGCGCAACGAACGCCTTGGGTACGTTGAACTGAGGCTGGTCGACGGGTGCCACGGAGACGGCTTCCTCGTCGTCGCCGAACAGGTCGCCGCTGTCACCCTCGACCGTCCAGAAGATCCGCTCGGGCGGGATGTCGGCGAGCACGGCGGCGCGCGCCGCGCCGCGCCATCCGGCGAAATCGATTTGGTCGGCGAGGACGACACGCTTCATTCGATGATCCTGATCAAGCCAGTCGCGTCGCGGGCGGCGTGCCCTCGCGCTGCCGCGCCAAAAGATCGCGGATTTCCTCAAGCAGGATCACGTCGGCCGGCTTTACGGGTTCGCCCTTCGGCCTGGGCGGCGCCACGCGCGACTTGGCGACGTTCATGCCCTTGACGACGAGAAACAGCACGGCGGCGATGATCAGGAAATTGACCATCACCTGAAGGAAGTTGCCCCAAGCCAACACCGCGCCCTGCTTCTTGGCCTCCGCCAGGCCCGTCGCCGTCACCTTGGACGACAGCGGCGTGAAGTAGTTGCTAAAATCGACCCCGCCGGTAATGGCGCCGACGATCGGCATGATGAGGTCGTTGACCATCGACTGCACGATGGCGCCGAAAGCGGCACCGATCACAACGGCGACCGCAAGGTCGACGACGTTGCCGCGCATGATGAAGTCTTTGAATTCCTTGAGCATAGGCAATCCCTTCTCGAGAAGCGCGGATGATCCGTCACGCGTGTCTGGTTGGCAAGCATGTGCGGGGTTGATGACCTTCGGTCGGGATGGCGCGGTAAAGTTTGCGTGATATGGTCTACCCATGCTGACGGCTTGGCTGCCTACGCTCGCACGGCGAATGGGCCGCGGCCCGGCCGAAGATTCGGCGCCGCCGGTCGCGCTTCGCGACGGCCGGGAAATCCTCCAGCACGCCATCGACGCGGCGCGCGACGGCATGGCGATCTACGATCGCGACTTGCGCCTCGCCGCGTGGAATCGCGCCTACCAGGAGATGTTCCAGTTCACCGATGGCGTGCTGCGTGTCGGCGTCCCCATCGCGACGCTTGCGCGCTTTAACGCGGAGCGCGGCCTCTATGGGGAAGGGCCGGTGGACGCGGTCGTGGCGAGGCGGCTCGAACTGCTGCGGCATCCCACCGAGGGATTGCGCATGACCCACGCGCCGCGCGGGCGGGTGTTGGAGATGCGCTCGGTCAGGATGAGCGACGGTGGCCTTTTCCTGACCTATTTCGATGCGACTGCGCGGGCAAGATCGGAGGAAGAGATCGAGGCCGGCAAGCAGATCCTGGAACGCCGCGTGAGCGAACGCACCGAGCAGCTCGAGCGCCTGAACTTCGAGCTCGCCCAAGCCAAGGCCGAGGCCGAGGACGCCAACATCTCGAAGACCCGCTTCCTAGCCGCGGCCAGCCACGACCTGCTGCAGCCTCTGAACGCGGCGCGGCTCTACACGACGTCTCTCTGCGAGCGTTTGCGAGGCGAGGCGGCGCGCAGCGAAGCGGCGCGGCTCGCCGACAACGTCGACGCCTCGCTCGAGGTGGTAGAGGATATCCTCGGCGCGCTGCTCGAGATCACCCAGCT
>CAXTQM010000099.1:0-7966 GCA_964246205.1 uncultured Beijerinckiaceae bacterium
CGGACGCCGCGAGCAGGTGTGGATGAGCCACGCCGACCGCGTCACCCGGCTGCCCGAGGGCTTCGTCTCGATCGGGCGCTCGGCCAACGCGCCGGTCTGCGTCATCGCCGACGAAGCCCGCAGGTTCTACGGCCTGCAGTTCCACCCCGAGGTGCACCACACCCCCGACGGCCCGGCTCTGCTGCAGAACTTCCTGTTCCGCATCGCCGGCTGCCGGCGCGACTGGACCATGAAGGCGTTCCGCGCCGAGGCGGTGGCGGCGATCCGCGCCAAGGTCGGCGAGGGCCGCGTGCTCTGCGGCCTCTCGGGCGGCGTCGATTCCGCCGTGGCGGCCGTGCTGATCCACGAGGCGATCGGCGACCGGCTCACCTGCGTCTACGTCGATCACGGCCTGATGCGCGAGGGCGAGACCGAGCAGATCCTGAGCCTGTTCCGCGAGCATTACGCGATCCAGCTGGTGCACGTCGACGCGTCGGAGATCTTCCTCGCCTCGCTGCACGGCATCCGCGACCCCGAGCAGAAGCGCAAGATCATCGGCCGGCTGTTCGTCGCGACCTTCGAGGCCGAGGCCAAGAAGATCGCCACCGACGGAGGCGGAGCACCGGAGTTTCTCGCCCAGGGCACGCTCTATCCCGACGTGATCGAGAGCGTCAGCTTCTCCGGCGGCCCGTCGGTGACCATCAAGAGCCACCACAACGTCGGCGGCCTGCCCGATCGCATGAACATGCAGCTCGTCGAGCCCTTGCGCGAGCTGTTCAAGGACGAGGTGCGCGCGCTCGGCCGCGAGCTGGGGTTGCCCGAGGCCTTCGTCGGCCGGCACCCGTTTCCCGGCCCCGGCCTCGCCATCCGCTGCCCCGGCGGCATCACGCCGGAGAAGCTCGCGATCCTGCGCAAGGCCGACGCCGTCTACCTCGACGAGATCCGCAAGGCGGGGCTCTACGACACGATCTGGCAGGCCTTCGCCGTCCTGTTGCCGGTACAGACCGTCGGCGTCATGGGCGACGGCCGAACCTACGATTTCGTCTGTGCGCTGCGCGCCGTTACCAGCGTCGACGGCATGACGGCGGACTTCTTCCCCTTCGACATGGCCGTGCTCGGCCGTGCCGCAACCCGCATCATCAACGAGGTCAAGGGCATCAACCGGGTAGTCTACGACGTGACCTCCAAGCCGCCCGGCACGATCGAGTGGGAATGAAGGTGTCGTGGGCGCCGTGATTGGCCGCTGGCACTCACGAAGTTGTGGCGCGCCCGCTCAGAAGCCGTAGACGAGCAGCAACTCCACCTGGTGGCGCTGGAAGCTGTTCAGATCGAGGCTGCGCGCACCGGCATCCGGGACCTGGATGGCCCAGGCGACCTTCGCGCTGAAATGGGAAGCGACATTGTAGTAGAGGCTCGGCCCCAGGAACAGGGCGTGCTCGGACAGGCCGCCCTGGACGATATTCTCGTGCCGGATCTCCGCTCCGAGAAACGCCTCGGCGGTCACCGCATAGGCCGCGGCCGCGAAGAAGGACACGTCGTTGATCGGCGCCCCGAAGAACGCGGGCTGCAGCGTCGGCGCGTAGACGACGTTGACCCCGACGAACAGCTTCTGGTCGAGGAAGCCCTTGTCGAAGAGCAGCGAGACGGGAAGCGTGTAGCTGGTGAACCGAGCGCCGGAGAGCGGGTCGAACTGGCGGAACGACGGGTTGAACGACACGCTCAAGCCGTAGGGGTTGGTTCGGTTGTCGACGATGTTGTACCGCGCCTCGCCGATGAGCCCGCCGAACGTGAAGGCATGCCGGTTGTTCAGGCCTGGGACGTCCTGGATCGCGTAGGCGTCGGTCAGTGTGCCGATCGAGAGCCGCAGGCGATCGGTGACGGTGGCGCGCACCGATGTCTCGGTCTCGAACTGGTTGTAGCTGCCGGACTTGCCGAAACTGCCGATCGTGATGTTCTCGATCTCGCGCTCGCCCTTCTCGCCGATGTCCGAGCCGTCCGAAAAGCCGAAGATATGCTCGGTGTCGACCTCCTCCTTGCCCTTCTTCTCCCTGCTCTCGCTGTCGGTCTTCTCGTCGGCCCTGGCCGGGCCGTGCGGCACGGCGTGGATCAGGAGCGCCATGACGCATGCCGCACGAAGCCGTCGTGCCTGTCGGTGGCGCATCCTCGACCTTCGACCTCCGCGGCACCGCTCGGCGGCGAAACAAGCATGCCGAAACGAGGCTGATCAAGCCGGGCGGACCTATTCCTCCCTCGCGCGACGTCGAGCGCGGCGCAGGCTTGCATCGGGGCCACACGGCCGGATGCGCGCCTCGGCCTTCGCCCTTCCTCGGTGCTGCCGACACGCAGGCGCCGGAGGCTTTGACGCGCGCGTGCCCTCCGCCTAGAACGCCGCCACTCTCAAGCCAAGCACCCTAAGGACCAGCCCCATCATGCGCGTGTACTACGACCGGGACGCCGACCTGAACCTCGTCAAGGGCAAGAAGGTCGCCGTCGTCGGCTACGGCAGCCAGGGTCACGCCCATCTGCTCAACATGCGCGATTCCGGCTGCAAGGACATCGCCGTGGCTTTGCGGCCCGGCTCCAGCTCTGCCAAGAAGGCCGATGCCGAGGGCATCAAGGTCATGAGCGTCGCCGCCGCCGCGGAGTGGGCCGACCTCGTCATGATGCTGACGCCTGACGAGCTACAGGGCGACATCTACACCGCCGAGCTCCAGGCCAACATGAAGCAGGGCGCGGCGCTGGCCTTCGCCCACGGCCTCAACATCCACTTCAACCTGATCGAGCCGCGCGCCGATCTCGACGTCATCATGATTGCGCCCAAGGGGCCCGGCCACACCGTGCGCTCCGAGTACAAGCGCGGCGGTGGCGTGCCCTGCCTCATTGCCATCGCGCAGGACGCCTCGGGCAACGCCCACGACCTCGCGCTGTCCTACGCCTCGGCCATCGGCGGCGGCCGCGCCGGCATCATCGAGACGAGCTTCAAGGAGGAATGCGAGACCGATCTCTTCGGCGAGCAGGTCGTGCTCTGCGGCGGCCTGGTGGAGCTGATCCGCGCCGGCTTCGAGACGCTGGTCGAGGCCGGCTACGCGCCGGAGATGGCCTATTTCGAGTGCCTGCACGAGACCAAGCTCATCGTCGACCTCATCTACGAGGGCGGCATCGCCAACATGAACTACTCGATCTCCAACACCGCCGAATACGGCGAGTATGTCTCCGGTCCCCGGATCATCACGGGCGAGACCAAGGCCGAGATGAAGCGCGTGCTGACCGACATCCAGAGCGGCAAGTTCACCCGCGACTGGATGCTGGAGAACAAGGTCAACCAGACCTCGTTCAAGGCCACCCGCGCCAAGGCCGCCGCCCACCCGATCGAGGAGATCGGCGCCAAGCTGCGCGGCATGATGCCATGGATCGGCGCCAACAAGCTGGTGGACAAGGAAAAGAATTGAGGCCTTCCCCCCTGGCACGCAGCGGGTCGAGATCCACCCGTTGGCGCGTCGCGGTCCTGCCCGGCAAGCCTGTGCCGCGGTGACCGGAGCGCGGGCCTTGCCGCTCGGCCTCGCCGCGGTCGCGCTGATAACGTTCGCGTTGGCCGCCTCGCTCGTCTACAACAGCCTCGTATTGCGCAAGCGGCCCGCCGCCGGGCCGCAGGGCGCGATCGGCCGGGTGTTCCGCGCGGCCGAACCATCGCAACCCGTCATCGGCCTCGACGGCCCGCTGCCGGTCGGCATGCTCGAGGCGGCCGCCATGAAGCAGATCGCCGCCGACGGTTTCGCCTGCACCTTCGAGACTCGCGCGGCGACCTGCTTCCGCTCCGTCGAGGCGGGCCGCGCCACAGACATCTGGACGATATGGCTGACCTTCGACACATCCGAAAAGATCACGGCGAGCCAGGGGGAGCGCCGGAGCGCGAAGCTTTGACCGGCCGGCCCGACCGCAAGGAGCAGCACCGCTCCAAGCGCGTCGACGTCAACGGCTGGGTCGTGCTCGACAAGCCGGTCGGCATCACCTCGACCCACGCCGTGTCGCGGCTGAAGCGCATCTACAACGGCAAGAAGGCCGGCCACGCCGGCACCCTCGACCCGCTGGCCTCTGGCATCCTCCCGATCGCCTTCGGCGAGGCCACCAAGACCGTGCCCTACGTGCAGGACGGCGAGAAGGGCTATCGCTTCACCGTGCTGTGGGGCGCCGAGACCAACACCGACGATGCCGACGGCACGGTCGTCGCCACGGCGGAGATCGTGCCCGAGCGCGCCGCCATCGAGGCGCTGCTGCCGCGCTTCACCGGCACGATCGAGCAGCGCCCGCCGGCCTTCTCCGCCATCAAGATCGGCGGCGAGCGGGCCTACGACCTCGCACGCGAGGGCGAGATCGTCGAGATCGCGCCGCGCCCGGTGACCATCCACGAGCTCGCGGTGACCGCGCACGAGGGCACCTCGACCACGTTCGAGACGCGCTGCGGCAAGGGCACCTACGTGCGCGCCATCGCCCGCGACCTCGGCCGCGCGCTGGGCTGCTACGGCCACGTCACGGCGCTGCGCCGCACCCGCGTCGGCCCTTTCCTGGAGGCCGACAGCGTCGCGCTCGAGGCGCTGGAGGAAGCCGAGGTCGCGATCGCCGCGCTGCGCCGAGTCGAGGCCGGGTTGGGCGAGCTGACCCGCATCCTCGTCGACCGCTCCGATGCCGCCAAGCTGCGGCGCGGCCAGTCCATGCTGCTGCGCGGCGCCGACGCCCCGCCGCCCGGCGAAGCCTACGCGGCCTGCTCCGGCGTGGTGATCGCCATCGGCTCGATCGAGAACGGAGAGCTGGTGCCGGCTCGGGTCTTCAACCTGCCGTTCTGAGCGACACGCGAGTCAAGCCGCAGCCACGCGCCGCGCTCCTCGCGCCAAGGGTGGATGTCGAAAGAGGGAGCCGCCGATGTCTTGCCATGGACCGGTCATCCTGGGCATGGCCTGCGCCGAAGCGGCCGCGACGTCCCGCGCCCGGGAGCAGGCATGACCATCATCGCGATGACGGCACCGCGCGCGAAGACGCCGCTGAACCGCAGCCAGATCATCGGCTTCTGGAGCGCCTGGGCGGGCTGGATGCTGGATGGCATGGACAGCTTCATCTACGCGCTGGTGCTGAGCCCGGCGCTGACCGAGCTGCTGCCCAAGAGCGGCATCGCCGCCACCAAGGCCAACATCGGCACCTACGGCTCGATCCTGTTCGCGCTGTTCCTCGTGGGCTGGGGCTTCTCCTTCATCTGGGGGCCGATCGCCGACCGCTTCGGCCGCGTCAAGACGCTGGCCTTCACCATCCTGATGTACGCGGCCTTCACCGGCGCGGCCTATTTCGCAGATTCCGTCTGGCAGCTCGCGCTGTTCCGCTTCCTCGCCGGCATCGGCATCGGCGGCGAATGGGCGATGGCCGGCACCTACGTCGCCGAGGCCTGGCCGGAGGATCGCCGCAAGATGGGCGCCGGCTACCTGCAGACCGGCTATTACGCCGGCTTCTTCGTCGCCGCCGCGCTGAACTACACCGTCGGCGCACATTACGGCTGGCGCGCCATGTTCCTGTGCGGCCTGGCGCCGGTCGTGGTGTCGCTGTTCACCCTGTTCAGCGTCGAGGAGCCAAAGCGTTGGCACCCGACGGAGGAGAACGCCGCCTCGCCGTTCGCCACCGTGTTCGGGTCGAAATACCTGCGCCGCACCCTGGTCAACATGGCGCTGCTGACGATCGCCATCATCGGCCTGTGGGCCGGCGCGGTCTACGTGCCCTCCGCCGTGACGACACTCGCCAAGGCCGACGGCATCACCGGACCAGCCGCGGCTAGGATGGTGTCGGCCGCCACCGCGATCCTGTCTGTCGGCACGATCCTCGGTTGCCTGGCGCTTCCGCCGATGGCAGAGGCGCTCGGCCGGCGGCGGACGCTGGGCATCTACTTTGTAATCATGCTGGTGGCGATCCCAGCCGCCTTCCAATGGGCCTTCTACCTGCCGCATGGGCTTTACCCATTCCTTGCCGTGCTGTTCGTGCTCGGCTTCGGAGGCGGCAATTTTGCGGTGTTCAGCCTCTGGCTGCCCGAGCAGTACGAGACGCGGGTGCGTGCCACGGCATTCGCCCTCTCGACCTCGATCGGGCGTTTCATAGGCGCCGGCGTCAACTTCGGCCTCGGCGCGCTCGTCGCCAGGATGGGCACCATCGGAACACCGGTGGCTTGGACGGCGATCGCCTTCGCCGTCGGTCTCCTCGTCCTGCCCCTTGCCGTCGAGACCCGCGGCGAAAGGCTGCCGGACTGACCGGCTACTCGGCCGCGACGCCGCGGCGACCGTGCGAGGAATGCCCGCCCTTGCGGCCGGCATCGCTGGCGAGCTGGTGGTTTTGCGAGAAGCTGCGCTTGTCGTTGGGCACGCTGCGCCCGCCCTTGCGCGCGATCTCGCGCTGCTTTTCGCGATCCATCGACGCGAAGCCTCGGGTGGACGGACCTGTTCCGCTCGCCGCCATGACACTCTCCTAGCTAGGATCTACGTGTCCGACTAACAGGCGATTTGCGGCGTGAGTTCCAGCTTTGCCGTACACGGTAATTTGCTTTAATTCTTTGATTCCGCTTCACAATGCTACATTGCCGTAAGCTTTCCAGGCCAGCGGCAAAGGTCTGTGACAAGACAGGTTCCGCACAGCGGCACACGCGCTTTGCATGTATAGCGGCCATGCAGGATCAACCAATGATGGGCGTGGCGCCTGAAGGGCGCGGGGATCACCCTCTCCAGCCCGAGTTCGACGTCGAGCGGCGTCTTGCCCGGTGCCAGCGGGATGCGGTTCGAGACGCGGAAGAGATGCGTGTCGACGGCAATCACGTCGTGGCCGTAGGTGCTGTTCAGCACCACGTTGGCCGTCTTGCGGCCGACGCCGGGCAGAGTCTCCAGATCGGCGCGGGTTTCCGGCACACGACCGTCGAAGGCTTCCACCAGCCGGCGCGACAGCGCGACCACGTTGCGCGCCTTTGTGCGGAACAGCCCGATGGTGCGGACGAGGTCTCGGACCCGATCTTCGCCGAGCTCGACCATCTTCTCCGGAGTGTCGGCCAGCGCGAACAGGGCCGGCGTCGCCTTATTGACGCCGGCATCGGTGGCCTGGGCGGACAGCACCACGGCGACGAGCAGGGTAAAGACATTCGAGGCGACGAGTTCGCCCCTGGGCTCCGGATCGGCGGCCCGGAAGCGCTCGAAAACCGCCACGACCTCGGCCGGGGACAGCGGCTGGACGCTTCGGGCCGGCTTGCCTGGGACGGTTTCCGCGCCGGTTGCGACCTTCGGCGACCTTTTACCTCGTTCTTGCATCGGCGATGACTAGACGAAGGCCGGTGAAGGGAGAAGCATGGCGGCGGGCCAAGACGACCTCGTTGCGCACGACGCCTCCGATCCCGCCGCGGAGCGGCTCTACGATGTGCTGCTGATGCCGCATCGCTCGATGACCCGTGCCAATGTCCGCATCTTGATGCTGGTGTTCGGCGCCGCCGGCATCTTCACCAGCCTGCCGTTCGTGATCATGGGCGCCTGGCCGGTTGCCGGCTTCATGGGCCTCGACATGGCGATCCTTTACCTGGCGTTCCGCGCCAGTTTCGATGCAGCTCGCGCCTACGAGCACATCCTCGTTACGCCGCTCGAGTTGCTGCTGGCGAAAGTTACTGCCAAGGGCCTGCGGCGCGAATTCCGCTTTCATCCGGCCTGGGTGCGCCTCGACAAGGAGGAGCACGAGGAGTTCGGCGTAACGCGGCTCGCGTTGCGCTCGCGTGGCCTGGCCATCGAGGTCGGCGGATTTCTCGGCGCCGACGCGAAGGCGGATTTGGCCTCTGACTTGAACCGTGCGCTGAATAGAGCGAAGCGCGGGCCACAATACTCTTGACCGCGGGCTTCGCCGTCCCTGTTCGTGCCTCGGACGACTGTCAGATGCGGCCGATCTCGGCGATGCGCCCGTTGACGGCGGCAAGCTGCTCTATTGCCAT
>CAXTQM010000100.1:0-7933 GCA_964246205.1 uncultured Beijerinckiaceae bacterium
GCCTGCCGTCGACGACCTCCTGAAGGGGATCAAGCAGCCGAGCTGAACGCGTCTCGGCCGGCCGCCTGGCGCAGGTGCCGCACGCGCGAGGGGACCGTGGGATGCGAATGGTGCACCTGCGCATACCAGGGGTCGGGCGTCAGGGTGGAGGCGTTGTCGCGCGACAGACGGGTCAGCGCGCTGACCATCGGGTCGGCGCCCACGGCGCGGCGGGCGTAGTCGTCGGCCTCGAACTCGTTCTTGCGCGAGATCCAGTTGCCGAAAAGCGCGCCGACCGGGCCGACGATGCCGCTGAGCAGCAGGCAGACGTAGAGCGCCAGCGCGTCGCTCGCGTAATGCACGCCGAAGGCCGGCAGCAGCCAGGGCTGGCGTGCCAGCCAGCCAATGGCGGCGAGCACGACCAGCAGCATCAGCGCGGCGCGGACCAGGCCGAAGATCACGTGGCGGTGCTTGAAGTGCCCGAGTTCGTGGGCGACCACCGCCTCGATCTCCTCGGCCGTCGAGCTGGCGATCAGCGTATCGAACAGCACGATGCGCTTGGCGCGGCCGAAGCCGATGAAATAGGCGTTGCCGTGGGTCGAGCGGCGCGACGCATCCATGGTGAAGAGGCCGGAGGCGACGAAGCCCGAGCGCGCCAGCAGCGTCTCGATGCGGCCGCGCAGGTCGGCATCGGCGAGCGGCTCGAAGCGGTTGAAGCGCGGCGCGATCAGTCGCACGAACACCGAGGGCGCGGCGACCATGATCACCAGCAGGCCGGCCCAGGTCCACAGCCACCACAGCCCGGCGAGCCGGCCCATGGCGAACAGCAGCAGGTAGAGCAGCGGCACGGTAAACAGCAGCGAGATCGCGCCGCCCTTCAGCCGGTCGAGCGCAAACAGCGTCGGCGTCACCTTGTTGAAGCCGAACCGCGCCTCGATGCCGAAGGCGCGCGCCAGCGCGAACGGCAGCCCGACCAGCGTGCCGACGAGCCCGGTGACGAGGAAGAACAGCACGCCGCGCGTAAGCCCTTCCGGGACCACTCGCGCGAGCGCGCCGTAGAGCAGGTCGATGCCGCCGAGCGCCCAGAACAGCGGCAGCAGCGCGCTCGTCAGCGTCTCCAAGCGCCCGAGCCGCTCGCGCGCCGCGGTGTAGTCCGCGGCCTTGCGGTGCTCGTCGGCGCTGACGCTGCCGGTGAAATCGGCCGGCACGCTGTCGCGGTGGGCAGCGACGTGGCGGGTCTGGCGCAGCGACAGCGCGAGTTCCAGCACCGTCCAGGCGACGGTGGCAGCGACGAAGACGATCAGCAGCGATGTCATGGTTTCACTATAGGGCTGCCGCTGGCCCGCCGCCATGCGGCGCGGCGTCGAGGGCCTGCTCCAGCAGGAAGACGCGGATGGCCGAGCTGAGGTTGGCCTCGCCGCGGCCGGCGTCGATGGCGGCGACCAGGGCGGCCACTGCCACGCCGCGCGCGACGGCGAGGGCGCGAAGGCGCTGCCAGAACGCGTCCTCCAACGAGACGCTGGTGGAATGGCCGGCGATCAGCATCGAATGCTTGGTGACGCGCGTGCGCCGGTCAGCCGCCATCGGCATCTGTGGCCGGCTCGCGCCGGGCGCCGTCGAGCAGCTGCTTGGCGCGGCCGGCCTCGAGTGCCTGGAGGGTGCGCTCGCCCTTGGTACGGCCGTGGTGGGCGCGGGCAATTGCGGCCTCGGTCTCGCGGCCGGAGCGCGCCACCGCCTTGCGGACGCGGCGCAAGTTCACGACGTCGGCGCTCACGGCTTCTTACGGAAGGCGTCGATCGAGACCACCTTGGCGGGCTCGCCCGCATCCTCGGCACCGCCGTTCGACGCCGCCGGCGCCTCGTGGCGGGGAGCGGCGGCCAGGGCGACCGGCGCCGGCAGCCCCGGCTTGATCGCCGTCACGGACTTAGCTACTGGCGACGCCAGCGGCGAGGAAACTGGGCCGTCGTTGCTCGCTTCCGCCTCGCCCTCGCCAAGCGGCTCGAACTTCAGCGAGAACTGCACCGAGGGATCAAAGAACCCGGTCATCGCCTCGAACGGGATCAGGAGCATCTCGGGCACGCCCTTGAACGACAGCCCGACCTCGAAGCTGTGCTCGGTAACTTTAAGATCCTCGAATTGGTGCTGGAGGATGATCGTCATTTCCTCGGGATAAGCCTCGCGCATGCGGCTCGAGAGGCGCACGGCGGGGGCGTGGGTCCTGAACGTAATGTAGAAATGGTGGTCGCCCGGCAGGCCGTTCTTGGCGGCATCGGCGAGCACCCGGCTCACTACGCCGCAGAGTGCCTCCTGAACGAGCAGGTCGTAACGGATCATGTCGTTCGGCATTCTAGGGTCCGTGACGGAGGGCGCGGGCGGAACGGCGGCAGCCGACGTCGGCACGCGCCGGACGATCGTCTTGGCGATTATGCATTCCGCCTCGGGAATTGGAAGCCGCGCGACGCGGATTTCGGCACCTCGCGGCGCGCCGACTCCGGAACCGGGCGTCAACGCGACACTATCGCCGCCGGAGGCGCGCGACCCGCACGGCGTGCCGGCGGCTTGCCGCCGCGCTTTGCCCGACCGATAAGCAGCTTGGCCGCGACGGGCGGCTGCAAAACATTTCTGCGGAGTCCCCGCATGCCGTTCCTGATCCTGCTGCTGCTCGTATGCGGGCTGCTCTACTGGGTTTGGCATTCGAACAACGCGGTGCAGCGCCGGGTCACCAGCGGGCCGGACGCCGAGCGCCGCGGGCCGATGCTCGCCGTATTTGGAAACCGGCTCGAGAAGGTCTCCGACCCGCGGCTCGCCGCCACCATCCTGATGCTGCAGCTGGTGCGCACCGGCTCGCCGATCACGGCGGCCGAGAAGACGGCGATCATGGAGCTGATGGAGGAGCCGCTCGGCATCGCCAACATCGAAACGATTTTCGTGCGCGCCTGGAGCTACACGGACGGCAACCGCGTCTTCTCGCCTGTCGCCGACGACCTCGTGCCGATGCTGCGCCGCAAGCTGACGCTGCAGGAGCGGCTCGACCTCGTGGAGATGCTGCGCAAGGTCGCCGGCGCCTACAATGAGCCTAGCGAACTGCAGCTTGAGGCCATCACCCGGCTGAAGCGGCGGCTCACCATCGCCGAGTCCGGTCGGGTCACCAGCATCGAGACGCCGTTCGGCGATTGAGCGAGCCCGCGCCGACGCGGCATCGCTCGCCTACCGCCCGAAGAAACGGTCCTCCAGCGCCACCCATTCGGGGCCGCTGGTGATCCTCATCAGCGCGGTGTCGAGCGGGCGCTTTAGCTGCCGACAGCGGCCCAGCCTCCCTGCGTGTCGCCATCGCGGCACCGGAGCGATGCGCGGGATAAGAGAAGTCGACCCTTGCCTCGCGCTCCGGCGTGATGGTGATGGCGCCGATCGCTGCATCGAAGCGTCTCTGCTCGAGACCGCCCAGAACCGCCTCCATGTCGGCTACCGGTGTCAGCGTGTAGCGCCGGTCGATCGCGCCGGCGACGCGGCGCCAGAGGTCGACGCTGATGCCGTCGATCTCGCCATTGGCCACCGCGAAGCCGTAAGGTGGCACGTCGCAGACCGCAACACGCAGCGGGGAAGGCGTTTCGGCCGCGCCTGCACCGACCAGAGAGGCGCCGAGCGACGCGACTCCTAAGATGAAATGCGTGAGCCGGCGCAAGGCGCTCCTCCAGGCCATAAATGGGCGGCAGCGCCGAACGGCGCCCGACGCCGCGAACCGGCGCTGCGGTCCAGCGAAAGCACGACGTACGCGAAAGGACCGCGACACGCCCGTGACGATGGCTTGGTGCCCACGAATTTTACAGCCCTTAGGAAGTGCGGCCAACCGCCGGAGGGCAGGGTTGCGGCGGCGGAATTTCAGCCTGTATACGGACCGCGAGGAGCGGCGGCACCGGCAGGTGGCCCAGGCAAGCCGGGCCGCCATGGGTGGCGCCGACCGTGGAGGGTCGCGCCCGAGGGAAGGGTGCAACAGGGCCATGCAGGCTGCACACGGGGGACCCCGGCTGCTGCTGCGCCGCCTCCGCGAAGTCATGGCGGAGCCGGTCAGCGCGCAGAAGCGCCTCGACCGCATCGTCGTGCAGATCGCCTCCAACATGGTGGCCGAGGTCTGTTCGGTTTACGTGCTGCGTGCCGATCAGCGCCTCGAGCTCTACGCCACCGAAGGCCTGAACCGCGAGGCCGTGCACCAGACCACGATGCGCGCCGACGAGGGACTGGTCGGCCTCATCGCGCAATCGGCCGAGAGCCTGGCGTTGGCCGACGCCCAGCACCACCCCTCGTTCTCCTACCGTCCCGAGACCGGCGAGGAGGATTACATCTCGTTCCTCGGCGTGCCGATCCTTCGCGGCGGCAATACGCTCGGCGTGCTGGTCGTGCAGAACAAGGCGCGTCGCCTCTACATCGACGAAGAGGTTGAGGTCCTGCAGACCACGGCCATGCTGCTCGCCGAGATGATCGCCTCTGGCGAACTGCAGTCGCTCGCCGCCTCCGACGACGATTTCGCCAACCGCCGCCCGCTGTCGCTCGCCGGCACGCCGATCACCGACGGCATCGGGCTCGGCCACGCCGTGCTGCACGAGCCGCGCATCGTGGTGAAGCAGATCGTCGCCGAGGACGTCGCGTCCGAGCTGAAGCGGCTCGACGTCGCGATCGAGGCGATGCGCGCCTCGATCGACCGGCTGATCGACCACGGCGACCACGACACCAAGGGCGAGACCCGCGACATCCTCGAGACCTTCCGCGCCATTGCCAACGACCGCGGCTGGCTGCGCCGGCTTCGCGAGGCGATCACCGGCGGCCTCACCGCCGAGGCGGCGGTCGAGCGCGTGCAGAACGACGCCCGCGCCCGCATGCAGCGCCAGACCGACCCCTATCTGCGCGAGAGATTGCACGATCTCGACGACCTCGCCAACCGGCTGCTGCACCAGCTCGTCGGCCGCTCCTTCGTCGCCGATCACGCCGGCATGCCCGACAACGCCATCCTGGTGGCGCGCTCGATGGGGCCGGCGGCGCTGCTGGATTATGATCGCGCCAAGCTGCGCGGCCTGGTGCTCGAGGACGGCGGCGCGCAGAGCCACGTCGCCATCGTCGCGCGTTCGCTCGGCATCCCGGCCGTCGGCAACGTCGCCAACGTGATCAACCTGGCCGAGTCGGGCGACGCGATGATCGTCGACGGCTCGTCGGGCGACGTCTACGTGCGCCCGACACCCGACGTCGAGAATTCCTACGGCGAGAAGGCGCGGCTGCGGGCGCGCCGCCAGGCGCAGTATCGGGAATTGCGAGACAGGCCCTGCGTCACCAAGGACGGCGTCGTCATCGACCTGCACATGAACGCCGGGCTGCTGGTCGACCTGCAGCACGTTGCCGAGACCGGCGCCGTCTCGATCGGGCTGTTCCGCACCGAGATTCAGTTCATGGTCGCGCATCGCTTCCCACGCATGCGCGAGCAGGAGGCGTTGTATCGCTCGATCTTCGACGCCGTGCCGGGCAAGGCGGTGACGTTCCGCACCCTCGACATCGGCTCGGACAAGATCCTGCCCTACATGGACAAGGTGGACGAGGAGAACCCGGCGCTGGGCTGGCGCGCCATCCGCATCGGGCTCGACCGCCCGGCGCTGCTGCGCACCCAGCTGCGCGCCATGCTGCGTGCCGGCAGCGGCCGCGAGCTGCGCATCATGTTCCCGATGATCTCGACGGTGGAGGAGTTCCACCAGGCCAAGGCCATCGTCGAGCAGGAGCGGACCTACCTGGCCCGCTACAACCATCCGCTGCCCGCCGAGCTCAAGCTCGGCATCATGCTGGAGGTGCCAAGCCTGCTGTGGCAGCTCGACGAGATCTGCGCCGCGGTGGACTTCGTCTCGGTCGGCTCGAACGACCTGCTGCAATACCTGTTCGCCGCCGACCGCGACAACCTGCGGGTCTCCGGCCGTTTCGATGCGCTGTCACCGCCGGTGCTGCGGGCGCTCAAGGACGTCGCCGACACCATGGCGGCGCACGGCACGCCGCTGACGCTGTGCGGCGAGATCGGCGGCAAGCCGCTCGAGGCCGTGGTGCTGCTGGCGCTCGGCTTCCGCGGCCTGTCGATGTCGCCCGCCTCGATCGGCCCGGTAAAGGCGGCGGTATTGGCGACCGATCTCGGCGGGCTCAGCGACTACGTGGTCGACCTCGTCGGCAAGGTCGACGGCGGCCGCTCGCTGCGCGACCCTTTCCGCGCCTTTGCCGAGGCCCACGGCATCCCGCTGTAACCGATTCAAACTTATCGCCCGCTACTTCGCGGCGAAGAGCATGACCGAGGCCACGCCGTTGTAGAAGGCATGGAAGGTGATCGAGGCGGCGATGCTGCCGGTGCGCTCGCGGATCGTCGCCAGCGCCAGGCCGACGGGGAACACGGCGAGCGCGTAGAGATGCGTCGACTCCCAATGCGCGAGGGCGAACAGCACCGAGGTCGCGAGCACCGCGATACGGAAGCCGAAGCTGGCGCGCAGCGAGGTGTACAGCCAGCCGCGGAAGATCAGCTCTTCGGCAATCGGGCCGAACAGCACGGCGAGCGCCAGGAAGCCGATGATCCACGGCGTCTCCTTGGGGACGGTGACCCAGTCCTTGGCCTCTGGGTAGAAATGTTCGATCGTCGCTCCGGCGGCGACCTCCCAGGCGATTGTCGAGACCATCAGGATGACGAAAAGCTTCCAGTGCCGATGCGGCTCCCAGTCTCGCCAGGCGACGAGCGTCGTCCAGTCGCGCCCGCCGCGGAAGCGCGCCGCGGCGAGCACGGCAATCGAAACCGCGACGTAGGAGGCGATGCCGAGCGAGACGTCGAGCCGCTCCGCCACGTCGGAGCCGCGTTTGGCCTCGGCGAGCGCCGCCTTGACCAGCTCCATCGCCGCCGGGCCGCCGTGCACCGCCACGAGCGCGGCGGTGAACACCGCCAGGCCGACGAAGAGGATCACCACCGTCACGACGGAGATGGCGACGATGCTGAGGATCAGGCCGATCGGACCGTAGGGCCGCCCCGCACCAGGCGCATCGGCGGCGTTCGAGCTTTGCGTCAAGGAGCGGCTCCGGTCGGTCGCTCGCTTGTCGACGCTCCCGCGGGGAAGCTCAAGCGCTTTCGCGGCACGTCGTGTCGCAACCATCGCCATGGGCGCGACCGGGATCGGCAACGAAGCGTTGCGGACGTCGCTTTACGGCGCGGCGTCGGGCGTCCACAGCTCCTCGACGAAGCCCCGGCGAAGCCATGTCCGAAATCGGTAACGGCGGCGAAAGCCGAAGTCGGGGATGATCTCTCCAACGACGGCCTGCACGTCCCGCGAGCCGACCGGCGTTCCGGCCTCCTGGTTGATGCTGAGCAGCGTGGAGCCGCTCGCCGCGAGCAGTGCGAAATAGCGTCGGCAGACCGCTTCGCCCATTTCCGGGAACGAGTCGGCGTTGAACACGAGGTCGGCCTCGAAAGTCGATCCGACCCGTTCGTCCGTCGCGAACACGAGGTTGATGGCGCCCTCCGTCCAGGCCGGCCCGAACCGGACAGGCACGTCGGGCAGGCTGCGCCGAAGCGCGAAGAACTGCATCGCGCTGACCGAGGGCAAGTCGATGATCGTGTAGCGGCGAGCGCCGCCGAGCATCGCATAGTAGCCGACACGTCCGAAGCCGCCGCCGATCTCGCACAAGCGCGGTGCCGGCTGGCCGGACGTCTCGATCAAACGGCGCGCGGCGTAGAGAGCTTGAACATCGCGGCCGTGCAGGACGGCATCGCCCAAGGCCAGACCGTAGACGCCGTCATAGATCACGGGCGGCACGATGGCGTGACCGAGGCTGGCCTCGATGCACTTCACGAGCTCATCGGAAGGGCTGGCGGCCGTGGCGCCGGAAACGTCGAGTTCTGCGCAATCCGCCCTGGCGAGCCCAAGGTATTGCGCGAGCGAAGCCAACATGTCGT
>CAXTQM010000101.1:0-7923 GCA_964246205.1 uncultured Beijerinckiaceae bacterium
GTCCCAGCCCGTCGTGCTCGCCAACCCCTACGTCTACAGCCGGCCGCTGCCCTTCATGTTCCAGTCGGTCGATCCGACCCAGTCCGTCCAGTAGCTCCAACCAAAGCCGGGCGCGCCGACCCCAAGATAACCCGAGCGCCGGCCGCGTCTTGCGCTACACTGAGGCTCCGGCGCGTGCGTCACGCGCCCCAGCGAGGGAGACGGACCTTGGCCAAGGGACTCAACAGTAAGAAGGAAGCCAAGAAGCCGAAGAAGGAGAAGCCGAAGGTCATCGCCGCGGCGCCTTCGGTGAAGATCGGCACCTCGGCCGACAAGAAGAAGTAGCTGGCTGCAGGCAGCAGTGCCGAGTTTCTTGTTTCCGTTGCGCGAGAAGCGAGGCTGTTGTACAAAACGTACAACGAGCGACGCGCACGGGGATGACCATGACCAGATCGGAACAGGACGATACCTCCGTGCTGCAGATCCGGAAGATCGGCAACTCGGTGGGTTTCATCCTGCCCAAGGACATGCTGGCTCGTCTCAAGCTGGCCGAGGGTGACAAGCTTTACCTGACGGAGCAGACGGAGCGCGGCTTCAAGCTGAGCCCGTACGATCCGAACCATGCTCGCGGGATGGAGATCGCGCGGCAGGCTTTTCGAGACTATGCCGACACCTTCAAGGCGCTGGCAAAATGACCGAGGCTGGGTGAGCGAGCCGATCTGGCTCGCCATCGAGCTGGTCCTCGACATCCACAGCGAGCAACTTGCGCTCTTCGGCGGGCCGGACGGCCTTCGTGACCGCGGCTTGCTGGAGTCGGCGATCGCGCGCCCGGTCAACAAGTACGCCTACGGCGGAACTGACATCGCGACGCTGGCAGCGAGCTACGCCTTTGGCCTCGCCCGCAATCATCCTTTCATCGACGGCAACAAGCGCGTGGCTTTCGCGAGTCTTCTGGTTTTCCTTGGGCTGAATGGGGTCGCGTTCCATCCCGAGCCCGCCCATGCGACGGCAAGCGTGCTTGCGCTCGCCGCCGGAGAACTCGATGAAGAGGGCTTCACCCGCTGGGTGAGGGCAAACCTCTGAACCCTGCGTCCGTGTCTCGCGCCACCGCGAGATCGAGGCCGAGAGCACCCATGCGCGATTCCGAAGCCAACCGTTTCACCGCCCGCGCGGCGCGCTATGCCCGCGTCGGCGCCAACATGAGCGGGGTGGCGGCGCGGATGGCGTCGGGCAAGCTGTTCGGTGCCAACGGGCAGATCACCAACGCGGCGGCGCTGACCCAGGCGCTCGGCGGCCTCAAGGGGCCGATGATGAAGGTCGCGCAGATGATGGCGACCATCCCCGACCTGCTGCCGCCCGAATATGCCGACGAGCTGCAGAAGCTGCAGAGCGACGCGCCGCCGATGGGCGCCGCCTTCGTCAAGCGCCGCATGCAGGCGGAACTCGGCGCCGACTGGCAGGGGAAGTTCGGCTCGTTCGACCTGCGGCCCGCCGCCGCCGCCTCGCTCGGGCAGGTGCAGAAGGCCACCACCAAACAGGGCGCGCCGCTCGCTTGCAAGCTGCAGTACCCCGACATGAACTCCGCCGTGGAGGCCGACCTCCACCAGCTCGACTTCCTGTTCGGCCTGCAGCGGCAGTTTGCTGGATCGATCGACACCCGCGAGATCGCCAAGGAGATCGGCGAACGCCTGCGCGAGGAGCTCGACTACGAGCACGAGGCGCGCAACGCCTCGCTCTACGCCGAGATCCTGGAGGGCAGCATCGTCCACGTGCCCAAGGTGCACCCCGAGCTCTCGACCAGGCGCCTGCTGACGCTGGGCTGGCTCGAGGGCCGCAAGCTGCTCGACTACAAGGGCGCCGACCAGGACACCCGCAACCAGCTCTCGGCGGCGATGTTCACCGCCTGGTGGCGGCCGATGGCGCGCTACGCCGTGATCCACGGCGACCCCCACCCCGGCAACTACACCGTCCACGTCGACGGCGACGGCAAGCCGGCCGGCATCAACCTGCTCGACTACGGCTGCATTCGCGTGTTCCCGCCCCACTTCGCCGCCGGCGTCGTCGAACTCTACCGCGGCTTCCTGCACGACGAGCCGGCCCGCGTGGTGCACGCCTACGAGATGTGGGGCTTCAAGAACCTCACCAAGGACCTCATCGAGACGATGAGCATCTGGGCGCGCTTCATCTACGATCCGCTGCTCAGCGACCGCGTGCGCAGCGTGGCCAACGGCATCGCGCCCGGCCAGTACGGCCGTCGCGAGGCCTTCGCGCTGCATCAGGCGCTGAAGGAGAAGGGCCCGGTGACGGTGCCGCGCGAGTTCGTGTTCATGGACCGCGCCGCGATCGGCCTCGGCAGCGTCTTTCTCCACCTCGACGCCCACCTGAATTTTCACAGGATGTACGAGGAGCTGATCGAGGATTTCGACGAGGCGGCGCTGGCCGAGCGCCAGCGCGGGGCGCTGGTACGGGCGGGGCTGGCAGTGCCAGCCGCCGCTTGAGGCGGTACGCCGGCGTCAGGGCAGGAACACCAGTCCGGCGGAGCGGCACGCTATTTCCACGGTGGCGCTACCAAGATGCTCTGAGGTCGGCCGTAGGTCGGCCAGCCAGATTCCGAGCGCGTGCCATCGTCGACGATGCCTGAACGAAATTGCGCCTTCCTCCCGCCACACGGCTCTTGCGTTGCGGCGCGAAGGTTGCAATGGCTGCGCTCGCTTGCGGCCTGCGGGGGACACGCGAAGGCTGAACCACCCCGCGAGCGCGCACATCAGGGAAGACCGGGCTTCAAGACCCGCGCGAGAGCACCGAGGGCACCATGGCCGAGATCACCAACGATGCCGGGCATCCGGACATGGATTATCCCGAGCACGAGGCCACCTACGCGCTCTTCCTGACGCTTTTGCGAAACGTCGCCATCGCCGTGGTGGTGATCATCATCTTTCTCGCCTGGATGTGGGGCTGAGCGCCAGCCGCCTCGCCTCGACGCCGCGACCCGGTTTGCTCCGGAGCGGCACCCGCCTCTTTCGGAGACCCACATGCGTATCGCCGTTCCCACGGAAAACGACCCGTCCGAAGACCGCGTCGCCGCCGTCCCCGACACGGTGAAGCGCTTCAAGGCGCTCAACGCCGAGGTCTTCGTGCAGTCGAACGCCGGCCGCGCCTCGGGCTTCCTCGATGCCGCCTACGAAGCCGCCGGCGCCGTGATCGTGCACAGCGCCGAAGACGCGATCCGCGACGCCGACGTGGTGCTGCGCGTGCGCCGCCCAAGCGCCGACGACCTGAACGGCCTCAAGCCAAATGCCGCCGTTGTTTCCGTGATGGACCCGTACGGCCACGAGGACGCGATCCGCTCGCTGGCCGAGAAGGGCGCCGCCGCCTTCGCCATGGAGTTCATGCCGCGCATCACCCGTGCCCAGGTGATGGACGTGCTCTCCTCGCAGGCCAACATCGCCGGCTACCGCGCGGTGGTCGACGCCGCCAGCGAGTACGGCCGCGCCATGCCGATGATGATGACCGCGGCCGGCACCGTGCCGGCGGCCAAGATGTTCATCATGGGCGTCGGCGTCGCCGGGTTGCAGGCCATCGCCACCGCGCGACGGCTCGGCGGCATCGTCACGGCCACCGACGTGCGCCCGGCCACCAAGGAGCAGGTCGAGTCGCTCGGCGCCAAGTTCGTGGCGGTCGAGAACAAGGAGTTCAAGGAGGCCGAGACATCGGGCGGCTACGCCAAGGAGATGTCGGAGGACTACCAGCGCCAGCAGGCCGAACTCGTCGCCGGCCATATCGCCAAGCAGGACATAGTCATCACCACGGCGCTGATCCCCGGGCGCCCGGCGCCCAGGCTGGTGTCGGCCAAGATGGTCGAGTCGATGAAGGCGGGCTCGGTGATCGTCGACCTCGCCGCCGAGCGCGGAGGCAATTGCGAGATGACCAAGCCCGGCGAAATCTATGTCACCGACAACGGCGTCAAGATCGTCGGCACGCTGAACCTCGCCGGCAAGGTGCCGTCGACCTCCTCGTTCCTCTACGCAAAGAACCTCTACGCCTTCGTCGAGACCTTCTTCGACAAGGAGAGCAAGGCCTTCGCCATCCCGTGGGACGACGAGCTCGTCAAGGCGACGCTGCTGACGAAGGATGGGCACATCGTCCATCCCAACCTCACCAAGTCGCAAGCCGCCGCCTGATCTCAGCCCATCGCCGGAACAGCCATCCATGCCCATCATCGTCCTGGAAATCACGTCTCAACAGCAGCTCGCCGCCCAAGCCCAGGCCGCCGCCGACGCTGCCCGCCACAGCGCCGAAACGGCGCAGTTCTACGCCGACCAGCTCGGACATGCCGGCGGCGCCGTCGTCCATGCCGCCTCGGCGGGCGTGGTCGACCCATTCATCTTCCGCCTCGCCATTCTCGCGCTCGGCTGCTTCGTCGGCTATTACGTGGTGTGGTCGGTGACCCCGGCGCTGCACACGCCGCTGATGTCGGTCACCAACGCCATCTCCTCGGTCATCGTCGTCGGCGCGTTGCTGTCCGTCGGCGTCGATGCCTCGGCGTTCGGCCACGACGGGCCGATCTGGGCCAAGATCTTCGGCTTCATCGCCCTCGTGCTCGCCTCCGTGAACATCTTCGGCGGCTTCCTCGTCACCGAGCGCATGCTCGGCATGTACAAGAAGAAGGGCTGAGCCCGATGAACGTCAACGTCGCGGCCTTCTTCTACCTCGTCTCCGGCATCCTCTTCATCCTGGCGCTGCGCGGCCTCTCCTCGCCGGCCACCTCGCGCCAGGGCAACCGCTTCGGCATGGCCGGCATGGCGCTCGCCGTGCTGACTTCTCTGGCCCTCAGCCCGCCCGCGGGCGTGATCTCCTGGCTGATGGTGATCGTCGGCATCGGCCTCGGCGGCGCGATCGGCGCCTGGCGCGCCCGCACCATCAAGATGACCGACATGCCGCAGCTGGTGGCGCTGTTCCACGCGCTGGTCGGCCTCGCGGCGGTGTTCGTCGCCGCCGGCGCCGCCTACGCGCCGCAGGCCTTCGGCATCGGCGAGCCGGGCAACATCCATCCGTCCTCGACCATCGAGATGTCGATCGGCCTGGCCATCGGCGCCATCACCTTCTCGGGCTCGGTCATCGCCTTCCTAAAGCTCGACGGGCGCATGTCCGGCAAGCCGATCATCCTGCCGCAGCGCCACTTCATCAACATCACGCTCGGCCTGTCGATCATCTCCATGGTGGTCGTGTTCATCTTCACCCAGAGCCTGATCGTGTTCTGGCTGATCGCGCTGGCCTCCTTCGCGCTCGGCTTCCTCATCATCGTGCCGATCGGCGGCGCCGACATGCCGGTCGTCGTGTCGATGCTGAACTCCTACTCCGGCTGGGCGGCCGCCGGCATCGGCTTCACGCTCGGCAACCTCGCGCTGATCATCACCGGCGCGCTGGTGGGCTCGTCGGGCGCGATCCTGTCCTACATCATGTGCAAGGGCATGAACCGCTCCTTCGTTTCCGTCATCCTCGGCGGCTGGGGCGGCGAGACTGCCGCGGCCGGCGGCGACGGCGTGAAGGAGACGCGGCCGGTCAAGCAGGGCTCGGCGGAGGACGCCGCCTACGTCATGCAGAACGCCGGCTCGGTCATCATCGTGCCGGGCTACGGCATGGCCGTGGCCCAGGCCCAACACGCCCTGCGCGAGATGGGCGACGTGCTGAAAAAGGAGGGCGTCGACGTGAAATACGCCATCCACCCCGTCGCCGGCCGCATGCCCGGCCACATGAACGTGCTGCTCGCCGAGGCCAACGTGCCCTACGACGAGGTGTTCGAGCTCGAGGACATCAACAACGAGTTCGGCCAGGCCGACGTCGCCTTCGTCATCGGCGCCAACGACGTGACCAACCCCGCCGCCAAGACCGACAAGTCCTCGGCGATCTACGGCATGCCGATCCTCGACGTCGAGAAGGCCAAGACCGTGCTGTTCCTCAAGCGCGGCATGGGCTCTGGCTACGCCGGTGTCGAGAACGAGCTGTTCTTCCGCGACAACACGATGATGCTGTTCGGCGACGCCAAGAAGACCGTCGAGGGCATCCTCAAGAACCTCGAGTAGCGCGAGCGCCGCGCTGCCGGCCGAGGCTCCGCCCGCAAGGGCGGGGCCTCTCCCTTTGACGAGCGGGACGTGGACGCCCTCACCCTCTTCGGCCTCTGCGCCGTCACGCTGATGCTCGTCACCTACGCGCTCGAGGCGCGCAGCCCATGGTTTACGCTGGCTTTCGCTGCATCGTGCCTGCTCGGCTCGCTCTACGGCTTCCTGCAGGGCGCCTGGCCGTTCGGGCTGGTCGAGGCCGTATGGTCGCTGGTCGCGCTCGCGAAATGGCGCGGGCTCGCCCGACCGGCTGCCTGATGACGCGGCCCTACAGCTTGGGCGGCGGCAGCACCTCGCTGTCGCCGCGCAGCACGCTCTTGCTGGTGAGATAGAAAACCGTCGATGTCGTGCCGATCTCCAGCAGCATGAGCTGCTGGCGAGCGGCGGTGTCGAAGACGTCGGGCGTGGTCGGGCTCGGCGTCAGGCCGTAGAAACCGGTCAGCCGCGCCTTCATCTCCGCGACGTCGTAATGGCCGGCGAGGCTCACCTGCAGCTGGTAGACGTGGTTGCCGCGGCGGCCGGTGGTCTCCAGCACCACCGAAGCGTCGCCGCCGCGGCAAGTGGTCTGGCCGGTGAAATCCGTGCTGCAGGTCATGCCGTTCCTGCCCGCCGCCGCCTCGGCCTGCGCGACCGTCATGCCAGGCTCGAGCCCGCGGAAGTCGCGCTTGGGCTCCGCCGCCTGCGCCGACGCCAGCGAGGCGACAGTTGCGAGGAGTGCGGCCCGACGCGAAGTCATGTTCCCTCCTCCCGCAAGGCGCCTCGCCCTTGATAGGTCATGGTGGGTTGCTATAGGCCGAATTCGACGTTTGCGGCATCTTCCGTGCACCCCTCGGCACGGCGGACCACGAGAAGGCGGCGCCTATGGACAAGATCAAGGTCAAGGAACCGATCGTCGAGCTCGACGGCGACGAGATGACCCGGATCATCTGGCATTACATCCGTGACAAGCTGATCCACCCCTACCTCGACGTGAAGCTCGACTACTACGACCTCTCCGTCGAGAACCGGGACGCCACCAACGACCAGGTGACCTTCGACAGCGCCAACGCCATCAGGAAGCACGGCGTCGGCGTGAAATGCGCGACGATCACGCCCGACGAGCAGCGCGTCGAGGAGTTCAACCTCAAGCACATGTGGCGCTCGCCCAACGGCACGATCCGCAACATCATCGGCGGCGTGATCTTCCGCGAGCCGATCATCTGCCAGAACGTGCCGCGCCTGGTGCCGGGCTGGACCCAGCCCATCGTGATCGGCCGCCATGCCTACGGCGACCAGTACCGCGCCACCATGATCCGCATCCCCGGCAAGGGCCGTCTCACGATGAAGTTCGAGGGCGAGGACGGCCAGGTCATCGAGAAGGAGGTCTTCGAGTTCGCCGGCGCCGGCGTCGCCATGTCGATGTACAACATCGACGATTCCATCAAGGACTTCGCCCGCGCCTCGCTGAACTACGGGCTGGCGCGCAAGTACCCGGTGTATCTCTCGACCAAGAACACGATCCTCAAGATCTACGACGGGCGCTTCAAGGACATCTTCGCCGATATCTACGCCAGCGAGTTCAAGGAGCAGTTCGAGGCCGAGGGCCTGACCTACGAGCACCGGCTCATCGACGACATGGTGGCCTGCGCGATGAAATGGTCCGGCGGCTACGTCTGGGCCTGCAAGAACTACGACGGCGACGTGCAGTCCGACACCGTCGCCCAGGGCTACGGCTCGCTCGGCCTGATGACCTCGGTGCTGATGACGCCGGACGGCCAGACCGTGGAGGCCGAGGCGGCGCACGGCACGGTGACCCGGCACTTCCGCCAGCACCAGGCCGGCAAGC
>CAXTQM010000102.1:0-7904 GCA_964246205.1 uncultured Beijerinckiaceae bacterium
GGACACACCCCCTCGCGAGTGCCCCTGCGCTTTTTGCGGCGCGGATGCGGCGCGGGCCGCGATTGCCTCCTCTTCCTAGAGCATTCCAGCGCGCGGGGCGTCACCGGCTTGCCGGACGCGCATCTCGCTATAGGTAACATAGCCGAAATCCGGCTCCGTGTAAACGCTTCGGGCCTGCTGGGCGGACCGCGCTTCGGCGTAGCGTCGCGACCCGACGTTCGGCTGGACCGATGCCAGGGTGGTCGCGACGAAAACATGGGTCTTAGCAGGGTAAGGTGAGGTCTCCTGGCGACATCCATTCGACGGCTGTCAAAACCTGTCAGGCGACCGGCGGGATGGCCGAGCGTGGAGCCTTCGCGATGGAAAGGGACGGCGAGATCGAGGCGACGATGCTCCGCCTCGTGGCGGCGCGCGGGGCGGACAAGACGATCTGCCCGTCCGAGGTCGCGCGCGCGCTCGGCGGCCCCGGCCCGGAGGATTGGCGCAGCCTCATGGCGCCTGTCCACCGCGTCGCCGTGCGCCTCGCCGGGCAACGCAGGGTCGCGATCCTGCGCAACGGCATGCCGGTCGCCGATCCGGAGACGATGACGGGCATCTATCGGCTCGGGATGCCGCGCGGAAACGTTCAAGATCCAAGCGAATCAGAGCCTTTCGCGTAGCTCTCCTCGCTGTAAGCGCAACGCTTCTCGACCGCCGGTACCGACCGTCGGATCAGCACCTGAGTGCGGCGCGCGGAGGTCATGGCTTCCATCGTGGTCAGAACCGCTCGCCGACCATGGCCTCGCTCGTCGACCAGAGCGCCTTCGCCTGCTCGCGATCCAGCGCGTAGGCGCGAACACCGGATCGGCTGGCCGGGTCGTCGTCCGCTTCGGCGAGCCGGCAATCCTCGCAGTAGCGCCCGCCGATCTCGTACGAAGATGCGACGAACCCTGCCCACACCGACGTCGCCGCGCCCTGCGCGACCGTCTTCCAGGTGAAGGCGGTTGCGGCCGAGGGCTGGGCTTCGATCAATTTGCGGGTGGTGTCGGTGAGCACCGCGCCGGGGTGGGTCGCCGTCGCCCGCACGCCCCGGGCCTTGTGGCGTCGGTCGAACTCGACGGCGAAGAGGATGGTCGCCGTCTTGGATCGGCGATAGGCCGTGAGCGGGTCGTACCGCGTCCGCGCGAAGCCCGGATCGTCGAGGTCGACGTCGGCGCCGCGATGGCCGGCGGAGGAAACCATGACGAGCCGACCGCCGCGTCCGAGCAGGCCGGCAACGCGGTTCATCAGCACGAAGTGCCCGAGGTGGTTGGTCCCGAAATGGGTCTCGAACCCGTCTACCGTCGTCCCCTCGGGCGCCGCCATCACGCCGGCGTTGGCGATCACCGCGTCGAACCGCTCGCCTGCCGCGAGCAGCCTGTCGCCGCAGGCCCGCACGCTCGCCAGGCACGCGAGGTCGAGTTCGACGAGCCGCAGGCCGCCTTTCCCCGCCGCGTCGGCGCATACGTGCACCGTCGCCGCCTGCGCCTTGCCGAGGTCGCGTGCGGTGCCGACGACCTGCGCCCCATGGGCCGCGAGGATGCGCGCGGTCTCCACCCCGACGCCGGCGGAGACGCCGGTCACCAGCACACGCCGGCCGCTAAGATCGATCCCGTGCAGGACCTCGTCCGCGGTGGACTTCGCTCCGAATGGAGGTGCCATGGTTCTCTCCTCGCGGCGTGCATCGTCGCCGATCCGCCCTTCGACGGGCAACCTCTCGCTTGACGTCGTTGTCCCAATCGACAAAGCCGCCCGCCGCAAGTTCGCCCGCTCGGCGTTCCATCGAGGCGATGGCGCGCGAGACGATCCCGAAGATGGTGTAGGGTGTCGAGGCAGAGCGGCTTTCGAATGACGGACGCGCTCCCGCCCATGGTCGACAGCCTGCTCGTGATGCGCGAGGTCGATCGGCCTCGACCAACGCCTGCGGCGCGATCGGGCGGATCTGCTGGAGGAACCGCACGGCCGGAGTGACGATTTGCACGCTTTCTTGACCTACCTGACCAGACGCTCCTTCGACGCCAGCGCCCGCTACGGGCTCGTCGTCGCCGCCCTCGCGGTGGTGACGCTGTTCCGCGTCTTCGTCCGGCTCGACGTCGCTCCCTTCCTTCTCTACCTGCCGATCGTCTTCCTCGTCGGCGTCGCGCTCGGTCGCGGCCCCGGCGACCTCGCCATCGTCCTTTCCGCGCTGTGCGCCGCCAGCTTCTTCGTCAAGCCGGGCGGATCCTGGTGGTGGTTCTCGGTGCCGCAATACGTTTCGCTGGTCGAGTTCCTGCTCGTGGGCGCCGCGATGGTGCGCGTGAGCGTCGCCCTGCGCCGGCTCCTGCTGGAGAACGAGGTCGCCCGCGGCAGGCTCCAGGCGATCGTCGACACCGCGCCGGTCGGCATCCTGCTGGCGGAAGCGCCGTCGGGTCGCATCGTCGAGCGCAACCGCCGCATGGACGAGATCGCCGGCTCGCCCGGCGACGAGACCAAGACCCTCGAGAAGTACGGCTCGTGGCGCGCCTTCCACGCCGACGGCAGCCGCGTCGCCGGGAGCGAGTACCCGTTGGCCCTCGTGCTCAGGGGTGCCGCCGAGGCCAGCCTCCAGGTGCACTACGAGCGGCGGGACGGGTCGCGGGTGTGGCTCGACCTCGCCGCGGCGGCCATTCGGGACGACGCCGGCGCGGTGACGGGCGCGGTCGTCACCGTCTCCGACGTCGACGCCAGGAAGAGCGCCGAGGCGGCGAGGGAGCACCTCCTGGAGGAGGTCGATCGGCGCAGGCGCGAGGCGGAGGACGCCAGGGAGGCGGCCGAGGCGGCGAACCGGGCGAAGAGCGCCTTCCTCGCCAACATGAGCCACGAGCTCAGGACGCCGCTGTCGGCCGTGATCGGCTATGCCGAGCTGCTCGAGGAGGAGGCGGAGGAACTGGAGCAGTCGGTCTCGATGCGCGACCTGGGCAAGATCAAGTCCAACGCCAAGCACCTGCTCGGCCTCATCAACGACGTGCTCGACCTCAGCAAGGTCGAGGCGAGCAAGATGGAGATCTATGTCGAGACGATCGAGGTCGCAGCCTTCGTGCGCGAGGCCGCCGACACCGTGTCCACGCTCGTCGGCACCAAGGGCAACACCCTGGTCATGGACGTGCCCGAGGACGTCGGCGCGATGCGTTCGGACGCGGTCAAGCTGCGCCAGTGCCTCTTCAACCTGCTGAGCAACGCCTGCAAGTTCACCGCGGCGGGCCGGATCACGCTGCGCGTGAGGCGCGAGGTCGGCGAAGGCGACCTGGACTGGATGAGCTTCGCGGTTGCGGACACCGGCATCGGCATGTCTCCCGATCAGCTCGCGCGGCTGTTCCAGAGGTTCAGCCAGGCAGACGAGAGCACGACGCGCCGGTTCGGCGGCACGGGTCTGGGCCTGGCGCTCACCCGCGCTTTCGCCAAGCTGCTGGGCGGCGACGTCGCGGTCGAGAGCGAGGAAGGCAAGGGCACCTGCTTCACCTTGCGGGTGCCGGCCGACGCGTCGGCGAAGGTGGCGGCGAGCGAGACGTTCGTCGGTGCGGACGGAGCGGCGGGCGGCACCCCCGTCCTGGTGATCGACGACGAGGCGTCCCAGCGCGAGCTCCTCACCCGCTTCCTCCAGCGCCAGGGCTACGCCGTCCACGCGGCAGCCGACGGTCGCAGCGGGCTCGAACTCGCCCGGTTGCTCGAGCCGCGCGTGATCCTGCTCGACGTGATGATGCCGGACATGGACGGCTGGACGGTGCTGAAGGCCCTGAAGGCCGACGAGGCGACCGCCGCCATTCCCGTGGTGATGGTGAGCTTCGTCGCCGACGCTGCCACGAGCGGCGCGATGGGCGCCGCCGCCGCCGTCACCAAGCCTGTGGACTGGTCGCGGCTGAAGCGCATCCTCGACGAGTTCCGCGACTCGATCGGCGACGTGCTGATCGTCGACGACGATGCTGACACGAGGGAGCGCCTGCGCACGGTTCTCGAGCGCAACGCCTGGAGCGTCCGCGAGGCGGCCAACGGCGGGGAGGCGCTCGATCGCGTGAGGGAGGCACGTCCCCGCGTCGTGCTGCTCGACCTCATCATGCCGGTCATGGACGGGTTCGCGTTCCTCCAGCGCCTGCGCGCGGAGCCCGGATGCGCCGACGTGCCTGTCGTGGTGCTCAGCGCGAAGGACGTGTCCAGCGAGGAGCTCGCGAAGCTCGCGGGCGCCGACCGCGTGCTGCGGAAGGACACGATCGACCTGCGCAAGCTCGCCGTCGAGATCGGCGACCTCACGGCCGGTTCGCCTTGACGACCTGACGATGCGGCGCCGAACACGGCCGACGGCGTACCGAAGCCGGCGCGCCGTCGATATGGCCGTGAGCAACGGTGGGAGCTCCGGTGGCTCCCCTGCTCGCCACGGTCCGACCGATGGTCCGGCGATCGTCGACTTCGCCAGGCCGAGGCTTATGTCCAGTCGTGCGAGCGCACCGCCTCCACGACTGGCCGTCGGCGTCAAGACGCAACAACTTCGAGATGGCTCATGGTCTCGGTTTTCTGGAAGAGACTGCTGGGGGTGGTGGCCACGATCGTTCTCGCGGCGCCTTTCCGATCATCCTTGGCCGACGACACGGTCGGTCCGTTGCGCTATCGCCCGACGTCGGAAAGGCTGCGGATGGAGGACGCACCTCCCGACATTCGCGGCTTCTACGTTCAGCCGCACGCGCCGCCGTTCCCGCGCGATTACCAGGACCTGCGCGGCGTGCCGCCGTGGCTCCTGACGACCGCCGACGGGGAACGGCGGAATGATCGCGTGGCGCATGCCGTGTTGCCCCAGGACGCCGATGGTTGCGTGGCACACTTCACCGCCAAGAACCTCGTCCTCTACGACCGGTCGTCTCCCGCGGACGCTCCGCTCCTGGTGTGGCTCACCGGGACGGGAGGGGCGCCACTCGACGCCGGCCTGTTCCTGCCGGCCGCCGCCGATGCCGGCTACCGCGTGATCAGTCTCGAGTTCGACGACCTGCCCGCCGGCACGACGCTCTGCGACGACGACACCGATCCGACGTGCTTCTGGCGTTACAGGCAGGCTCGGGTCTTCGGCAGCGATACGATGCCGGCGCTGGAGAATGCGCCGGCAGAAGCCGTCGTCGCGCGACTGACCATGCTCTTGCGCTATCTGGCGATGCACGACCCGGACGAGGGTTGGAGCGCCTACCTCCACGACGACGAGCCCGATTGGCCCCGCATCGCGATGTCGGGCCAGTCCATGGGAGCCGGCATGGCTGCCTTCCTCGGCAAGCGCTATCCGCTGGCGCGCGTGATCCTGTCCTCCTCGCCATGGGACCATTACGGGCCGGACGGCACGTTGGCTCCCTGGCTTTCGCAGACGAGCGCCACCTCGCCCGACCGTTGGGTCGGCACCTATCACGGTCGGGAACCGATGGCGCCGTTCCTCGCGCGCTCCTATGCGGCCCTGGGGCTGAAGGAACAGCAGATCCTCGTCGCGACGATCATGCCGGACGCCCTCGTAAGCGCGCCGGCCAAGAGCGACGTGTTTCACGGTTCCTGGTTCGGGGGACCCATACCGATGGAGAAGAACTGGCGCCCGACGAAGGAGGTGAAGCGGATCTGGTCCTTTCTCCTCGGAAAGCCGGTGCCGTAATGCCGGTCGGCGATTGCAACAGCTCATAAGCCGCGGGGGTGATGCCCGTCGGAAAAGCAGACTTACGAGGACTTCATGCTTTACACCTTCTTACCTCCCTCCTCAGCAAGTCAAACTATTGCCGACGCAGCGGCTGCCGCCCGACTGATCGAGGTATACTAAACGGAAGTACACCAAGGGATCGGCGGATCCAGTAAATATCAGTCGATCCGTATCAGTCTACGCGATGAAGGCAGCGAAGGCTTTACACTCGAGACAGTCCGAAACTGGGACGCGCCGTTGAAGATGCGCATTGCCAACGAGGCTTCAGGTCGGTTTGGCCAAGTGACGCGCTACTCGCTCGGCAATCACGCGCTCGTCACGCGCAGCGGCGCGAACTACGTGGTGACTAACTACATCCAAAATTTTCGTCTCATCGCAACGCTCAAATCGGACTCATCGTCTTGCCAAGTCGATGTCACCTATCCGTTGAACGAGAAGGAGACAATATACATCATGGGTTCCAGAACAGGAGAGACAAACCATTTCTCTCTCATCTCGGCAAAAGATGTTCGTTGCTCCGTCAAATCGCTCGGCGAAAGCTGATAAGCCGAGGCAGTCTGAGCTCTTCGAGTCTACTCAATCGAACGTCTTGTGGAGTCGGGCAGCGCCGGCCGTGATCAAGGGAGTCGGGCTCGCGCGTCGATTACGAGCGAGCAGAGCCTGATCTGCGACGATCATGCAGATGCCCTTGTCGGCGTGCTTGGCATCAATGCTCGTTCGCGGTCGAGGCACCGATCGCGTCGAGGTCGGCCATCGCCTCCGCGTCGAGAACCACGGCCGCGGCCGCCAGGTTCTCTTCGAGGTGTTCGAGGCTTGTCGTTCCCGGGATCAGCAGGGTGTTGGGCGCGTGCCGCAGCAGCCAGGCCAGGCCGACCTGCATGGGCGTGACGCCCAGCCTCGCGGCGACCTCCCGCACCTCCGGCTGGTCCACCACCTTGCGTCCGCCGATCGCGCCGCCGAGCGGAAAGAACGGCGTCCAGGCGATCCCGTGGGCGAGGCAGAGCTGGAGCAGCGCCTCCGACTCGCGAGCGACGAGGCTGTAGGCGTTCTGCACGCACGCGATGCCGGCCGGCAGCGCGCGTTCGAGCCGCTCGAGGTCGACGGCGCTCAGGCCGATGGCCCCGATCTTTCCCTCGTCCCGCATCGCGACCATCACCGCCAGCTGGTCGTCGATGTCGACGACCTGGTCGCCCTCGGCGCTGAGCCCGGGTCCGACGTCGGCGCGGCGCAGATTCACGAGAGGGATCTGATCCAGTCCGAGGCTCAGGAGGTTGTCCTCCAGGCTCGCGCGGAGTTGTTCGGGCCGTTGCGCGAGCTTGACCGGGATCTTGCCGTGGTCGGGATCGCCCCCGACCTTGGTGGCGACGACGACACCGCCGTTGGCGGGAAGCGCCTGGCGGATCGCGCGGTTCACGGAACCGTCGCCGTAGAACTGAGCCGTGTCGATATGGTCGACGCCGAGGTCGATGGCGCGGCGCAGCAGGGCGACGGCCTTGGCGGGGTCGGCCGAGCGAAGCTGCAGCGCGCCGTAGCCGACGCGGGCCACCTCGTGGTCACCCAGGCGGTAGACGCCACCGGGGGCCGCGGCCGATCTCGGATCATGGGGCAAGAGGGACCTCCGTGCTAAGCCAGCGAGAACGGAGGCTCGTCCGCTCACGCTCGTCTAACCGGAGGATCCTCCGCTTGTCAAAGCCCCCGCGCTTGCGCGCCGATGCGGCCCTCAACCGAGAGCGCCTCATCGCCGAGGCTCGACAGGTCTTCTCCGCCGGCGGCGCCACGGTGTCGCTGGAGGTCGTCGCGCAGGCAGCCGGCGTCGGCGTGGCCACGCTCTACCGCAATTTCCCGACGCGGGAAGCGCTGGTCGAGGCGGTCTATCGCTCGGAACTCGACGCCCTCGCCGCCGACGCAGAACCCTTGCTCGCCGCACACAAGGCCCTCGATGCCCTGCGGATATGGATGGACCGGTACGCCCGCTTCGTTGCCGCCAAGCACGCCATGCGCGATGCCTTGCGCATCGCCTTGACGTCGCCGACGGTGTCGGCGCCGGAAACCCGCGCCCGCGTCCGAGCCGTCGTGGCACGCTTCATGGCCGCGGGCGCTGCGGACGGCACCATCCGCGTGGACATCGAACCGGATGACGTGACCCTCAGTCTCGCTGGCGCCGTCCTGATGACCGCGACCTCGACCGATGCGTCCCAGCTCAGCCGGGTGT
>CAXTQM010000103.1:0-4368 GCA_964246205.1 uncultured Beijerinckiaceae bacterium
CCGGTCGCTCGCCTCCAACGCCTTTGCGTAGAGCAGGTGGCCCTCCTGCGAATGAAAGTCCGGCCACCTTCGCTTCAGCTCGTCGAGCGATTGCAGCGTGGCCTGCGGCTGGCCCAGGCCATACTCAGCCTGACCCTTGCCGACGAGGTAAACCGGCTCGTCACCCATCGGCGCCTTCAGGATTTCCTCGAAAAGCAAAAGCGCCTCGTCGAAACGCTTCAACCGGAGGCATTCCTGGGCCAGCGACAGGCGGTTGCCGAGTGTGTCGGCGATCTCGAGTTCAGTGCGCAGCGCGCGATAATGCCTGGTCGGATTGACCCGCATCTTGATGCTGCTGTGCGCCTTCCGCGCCTGAGGCGAGTGACGGTACTGCGGAAGCAGCTCGACGAAGATGTAGGCGAGTGTCCCGATGCCGGGCAGAAACAGGATGACGTAGGCCCATGGCCAGAACCGACCCGTCTTGGCCGCGTGAACGATGAAGACGACGTCGATCAGGAAGAAAATGCTGTAGCCGAACAAATTCGACCTCCGCAATCATGATCGCAGCCGGAAACGTAGTTGGACGAGCGATCGACCTCGTAGGGTATCTTGAGGAGTGCGCGCAAACCCGCAAGCCCGGACGACGAGCAATGATGAGCAACTCAATGGAGACTTGCTTCGCGCGCGGTCACAATGCGCAAGTCGAAGTCAGAGCTGGGCACGAGCGCCGATTGGACAGCTGTGACCGCCGGGGCGGCCGGCGACCAAAGCGCTTCGTAGAGCGAGAAAGCCACGAAAACGAAGGCGAAGGCGATGAAGAGCAGCGGCAGTCCGTCGCTTTTTTCGGTGCCATCGTCGCTGGTGGCGGCGGGTGCAGCAAGCAGCGCAGTGACGACGTGAATTGCGAGGTGGGTCAAGATGGACCTCCGGCTCGCGCACGAGCCGACGATGCCTTGCAGAGGTCGTGCCGGGCACATCTCGACAGCCGCCCTACCCTGCTGTATGCGACCACCTCAACTCAAAAACAGCGTACCGAAACGCTCGCCGCAAGGGCGAAACGGCTAGAAAGTCTCCACTATGAACATCATCCAGACGCTCGAGGCCGAGCAGGCCGCGAAGCTCGGGGCCATACGCCCGATCCCCGAGTTCCAGCCGGGCGACACGCTCATCGTGAACGTCAAGGTCAAGGAAGGCGAGCGCACCCGCGTTCAGGCCTATGAGGGCGTTTGCATCGCCCGCACCGGCGGCGGCATCAACGAGAGCTTCACCGTTCGCAAGATATCCTACGGCGAAGGCGTCGAGCGAGTCTTTCCGATCTACTCGCCCAACATCGACTCGATCAAGGTGACCCGCCGCGGCAAGGTCCGGCGCGCCAAGCTCTATTACCTGCGCGATCGCCGCGGCAAGTCGGCCCGCATCGCCGAGCGCGCCGAGACGCCGGCTGCAAAGGCCGCTCGCGAAGCCGCGAAGAAGGAAGCCAAGAGTTCGGCCAAGTCCGCCAAGGCGACGAAGGCCGCGACCGCAGCGGAATAAAGCTCACGCTCGACGAGCCTTCTCGAGGCTAGAAGCTAAAGGAACGGGTCGCGATCGAGGCTGTCCAGCTCGTCCAGCCCCGGCGCTTCCGGGTCCGGCTCGTCGGCATACAGGTCGCCGTCATCCTCCGCCGATCCCGCGTCTAGAGGATCTTCGTCGGGTGCAAGCGCTTCATCGTGCGGGTGCGGTATGTTGAAGCTTGCCGGCAGCCGATCATCAAAAAGACCGGCGCCGCGCAGCTCATCGAGACCCGGCAGGTCGGCGATGGCCTCCAGCCCAAAATGCAGCAGGAAGCCGTCCGTCGTTCCGTAGGTTATGGGCCGGCCCGGCGAGCGCCGCCGGCCGCGAGGGCGGATCCAGCCTGCAGAGAGCAGCACGTCGAGAGTCCCCTTGGCGACGCTGACCCCTCGGATGTCCTCGATCTCAGCGCGTGTCGCCGGCTGGTGATAGGCGATGATTGCCAACGTCTCCATTGCCGCGCGCGACAGCTTTACGACCTCGCGGCCGCTCGCCGACAGCAGCCAGCCGAGGTCTTCGGCGGTGCGGAACACCCATTTCGCGCCGACCCGCACGAGGCGGATGCCCCGTCCCTCGTAGTCGGCCCGAAGCTTCGCCAGGACGCCCGCCACGGCGACCCCATCGGGCAGGCGTCGGGCGACGTCGGCTTCGGCCACGGGCTCGGGCGCGGCGAACAGCAGTGCCTCGGCGATGCGAACGGCTTCGGCAAGCCGCAGCGCGGCGGCGTCGCCGTGCTTCTGCGCTACGTCGGGAAAAAGCCGGGTGATCTCGGCGCTCATGACGGCACTCCTGCCGCCTTGACCCAGATCGGCGCGAAGGCGCGGTCTTGCCGCAGGGCGAGGCGTCCCTCTTTGACCAGCTCCAGCGTCACCGAAAAGGCCGATGCGCGCACGGTGCGTCGCATCTCCGGCGCCGGGCAGTAGGTCAGCAGAAATTCGTCGAGCACGCTCCAGTCCAGCGCCAGGCCGGTCAGCCGGGCGAGCGCCTCGCGCGCCTCGACGAGGGACCAGACCACGCGCTTCTCCAGCCGGATGCGCGACAGCGCCTGCTTCTGTCGCTGGCGAGCGTAGGCCGACATCAGGTCGTAGATCGTCGCGGTGAAGAGCGGCGGCCCGCCTTCAGAAACCGCCTCGTCGCGGGCGCCGCGCAGCGCGAGATCTCGGCCGAGCCGCGGGCGCGTCTCCAGCGCCTGAGCGGCGACGCGGATCACCTCCAAGCGGCGCAGCCGCTCTGCCAGCGCGGCGGCGAGATCGCCGGCCTCGGGCTCATCGGGCTTGTCGGCGCGCGGCAGCAGCAACCGCGACTTGAGGTAGGCGAGCCATGCGGCCATGACGAGATAGTCCGCCGCCAGTTCCAGGCGTACACGGCGAGCCGCCTCGACGAAGGCGAGGTACTGTTCGGCCAGGGCGAGCACGGAGATCTTGTGCAGATCGACTTTCTGGCGGCGGGCGAGTTCGAGCAGCAGGTCGAGCGGCCCCTCGAAACCGTCCACGTCGACGATCAGGCGCTCCTCCGGAAGCATCTCCGTCGCATTCGCCTCGTGCTCTTCGAAGGCCATGGCTGCCCTGCCTTGTCAGGCGGAAGCTTCGGCCGATCAGGCGATGGCCGCAAGCCTGCGATCGAGTTCCGCCGCCGCGTCCACAGGATCGAAGGCCGTTGGCTTGCGCATTGCCGCGCGGGCTTGCGCCACGCGGCGCGCCGTCTTCCCGGAAAGCTCAGGGGCGACCGCGGCGACCTCCAGCGCCTCCTCGATGTTGCCGCTGCAGTGCAGCGCTATGTCGACGCCGGCGGCGAACAGCGCCTCCGCCTTGTCGCGGAAGCTGCCGGGCAGCGCCTTCATGCTCAGGTCGTCGCTGAACAGCAGGCCGTCGAAGCCGATCGCCCCGCGCACGATCCTGCCGATCACCTCCGCCGAGATCGTGGCCGGGCGCTCGGAATCAACAGCGCGGTAGACGACATGAGCGGTCATCGCGGCCGGCAGGTCACGATTGCGGCGAAACGGTGCGAAGTCGTGCCGCTCGAGCTCCGCGAGCGAAGCTGTCACGACGGGCAGCGCCATGTGGCTGTCGGCCTCGGCGCGGCCGTGTCCGGGCACGTGTTTCATGATCGGCAACACGCCACCGTCGATCATGCCCTCGGCGGCTGCGCGGCCGAGCCGCGCCACCTTATCGGGGTCGCTGGCATAGGCGCGATCACCGATGATGTCATGAGCGCCCTCGACCGGCACGTCGAGCACCGGCATGCAATCGACGTCGATGCCGACGGCGGCGAGGTCGTGCGCCATCAGCCGCGCCGCCAACCGGATCAACGCAGCCCGTTCGCCGAGGTCGGCGACGGCGTCGAAGCGCGCGGCCGCCGGATAACGCCGCCAGTATGGCGGCCTGAGGCGCTGGACGCGCCCGCCCTCCTGGTCGACGAGCACCATGGCGTCGGGCCCGAGAACGTCGCGGATTTCGCGGGTCAGCGCCAGCACCTGCTGCGGCGTGTCGATGTTGCGCTGGTCCGGTTTGTTGAACAGCACGACGCCGAGCGGCGCCGCCTCTTTTAGGAAGCGACGCTCGTCGGGTCCGAGCGCCAAGCCGCCGCAACCGCAGACGAAAGCGCGGGTCATGGTCGCGTTGTCCGAAGCGCTAGTTCTTGGCGACGAAGCAGCTGCCGCCGTCGGCCTTCAGCTTCTCGCAGAGGCTGACCGCGTCGGGCCTGCTCAGGCTGCTAACGCGCACCCTGTACACCGACTTGCCGTTGCTCTCGGCCTTGCGGAAGCCGAGGTGGTGGCCGCCAAGCGAGCCGGCGAACTTCTTGGCAAGGCGCGACGAGGTCGAGCGGGCGTCGGCCTCG
>CAXTQM010000103.1:4378-7889 GCA_964246205.1 uncultured Beijerinckiaceae bacterium
GCCGCCGGAGCCGGAGGCCTCGGGCTCGGGAGAGACCGTCTGCGTGGCCTCGGCCTCACCGGTGTCGGCGGAGGCGACTCGCTGCGGCTGCGGCTTCGGCTTCTTGGCCTTGGGCGCGGGGGCCGGAGCGGAATCGTCGGGCGCGCCGGCGAGCTGGTCGATGCTTTTCGGTGTCGTCACCCTGGAGGTGCTCTTGCTGGCCTTGGGCGTCGCGGGCTTGGCGACGGGACCGGCGCGGTCGCTGGTCTTGCCGGCCGGCGCGCGCGGTGCCGGCGTGGCGGTCGGAGCCGCATTGTCGCTGGGCAGGATGGTACCGTCCGGCCGCACGGAGACCACGCGGACGCGCTTGGGCGCGATATCGGTGCCGGGGAAGGTCTGAGTCCCCGCGCTCGCGGGGTCGGCCAGCGCCGTCTGGATTTGGCCCGGCGAGGGCGGCACAGGCACACTGTCGGCGTTGGTGCGGGCGGCCTCAGCGGCCGCGTTTTCGCGCGCGGCCTGCAGCAGGTCGACCGGCTGCTCCTCATGGTTGGCGAGCGCGGTCGGAGCGGGCTGGCCCTTGCCGAGGACGGCGGCGTCCTGGTTGGCCTGGGTGTCGGCGGCGGTTTCCGCCGGCGGCTGCACCTTCGTCGGGCTCTCGTCGGCGAGGATCGTCTTGACCTCGCGCGGACTCGTCGCGATGTGCCCTTTGAGCGCGAAGGCGGTGCCGATGCCGATCACGCCGACCGCAATCGTAGCAGCCAGGAGGTAGGCTGGACGGCGCGAGCGCGACGGCGCGGCGCGGCCGGGCTCCTGCCAAGGCGCGCCGTAGGCGGTGGGCTCGGCGTTAGCGTGTTCGTAATCTTGAGCGGGGTCGTAGGCTGGCGCGCGATCGTGGCGGGACTCGAAGCTTGGCTCTGCGTGGTGAGAAGCATAGGCATCGTGCGCCGGAATGCTGCCGCGCAGGCCGGCCTCGATCGCGGCGAAATCACCGGAGAAGCGCGGCGAGACGGATTGCGCGGAGGCGAAGCCTGGCTCGCGACGGCCATTGTGCCGGAATTGCGCCTCGTAAGGCTCCGGGGCAGCATGGGCCGGCGCCGCCGCCTCGCGGGCGAACACGTCGCCGTAGGGATCGGGCTGCTCGCCGACGAGGCGGGCGAGCTCCGCCAGTGGATCGTCGTAATGCTGCGCGGGGCGCATCTGTCGCTCGAAATCGTCGAGATCCACTGTCGGGCGCTGCTTGCTCACGGGCTCGCTCATACTCAGACCCTCGCGCGGCGGCGGGCCGCCATTACGCTCTTTCCCCCAATCGGCACTTACCGCCGGGGCCGCGCCTGCTAGCCAATCGCCTTGGCGCTTACCCGCCGGAGAAGATTAAGCACCACAGCTATGACACCGCCGATCGTCGAAACCATGGCGAGGCGCACACAACTTCTTTCTCTCCCTTCTTGATTAACAAAGCGTGATTGTGGCTGATGTTGGTCTAAGCTCGGATCGAGCCGAGCTTATCAGCGGCGTCTTGAGACGGCAGTTGTCACAGTCTGGCAGCAACATGGCCATGAGCTTACCGGGTTCGACGCGCGTCGCGAGGACGCGGATACGTTGGTACACAAACCATCCCATCGGCGATGATCGGCGGCGAACCGGCGTTCACCAACATCTTTGTCCAAGAACGCGATCCGATCTGCTCCGCGATAGGCGTGACCCTGCTCATTGCGAGGAGCCAAAGCACCGCGATGGGATTTGCGAAAGTTCTTTTCATAAAAGGTGCATGCATGTCCGCTCAGGATTATATCGCGTCGGACCGCTCCGCCGATTTTTCGGAGGACGAGTCCACAAGAATCGCAGGTTTCTCGCGCCGTGGCCTGATAGGTGCCGGCGCCGCAGCGCTCGGCCTGGCTGCGGCGAACTCGGCACAGGCGCAATCCTTCAAGGACATCAAGAGGGGCGAGGCCAACCTGACCGACCCCGGTCCGCAGAACAAGCCGCTGGACGCGCTGAACAAGGACAGCGTGGTGGCGCCAGCCACCGATCACGGCAGCGTGCAGGAGTTCTGGCACTCGTTCTCGCTGTCGCATCGCCGCGTGCAGCAAGGCGGGTGGGCTCGGCAGGTCAACGAAACCGACTTCCCGATTTCGAAGGCGATCGCCTCGGTGAACATGCGCCTCGATGCCGGCGGCGTGCGCGAGCTGCACTGGCACGATGCCGCAGAATGGTCGCTGATGCTGACCGGAACCGCACGCCTGACCGCCATCGATTACGAGGGGCGGCCGTTCATCAAGGACATCAAAGAGGGCGACCTCTGGTACTTCCCGGCCGGCTTGCCGCACTCGATCCAAGGACTCGGTCCGGACGGCTGCGAGTTCCTGCTGGTGTTTGACCAAGGCAAGTTCTCGGAGGAAGGCACGACGCTGCTCACCGATTGGCTGATCCACACGCCGCGCGAGGTGGTGGCGAAAAACTTCGGCACTACGCCGGACAAGCTCGAGCCGTTCTCGCAAATCCCGCCGTCAGGCCGCTACATCTTTCCCGCGCCGATCCCGCCTGCCCTGGCGCAGGACCAGGCCAGCGTCGGCGGCTCGACCTCCAAGCTCGATCTTACCTTCGCGATGATGGATATGGCGCCAACCAAGCAGGACGCCAACGGCATCATCCGCATCGTGGATTCATCGAAGTTCAAGGTGTCGAAGACGATGGCCATGGCGCATGTCACGGTGAAGCCGGGTGCGATGCGGGAGCTGCACTGGCACCCCAATGCCGCTGAATGGCAGTACTACATCAAGGGTCAGGGCCGCATGACGGTATTCGCCAATCATTCTGATGCCCGCACCATGGATTTCAAAGAAGGCGACGTCGGCTACATTCCCGTGACGCTGCCGCATTACATTGAGAACACCGGGTCGGACGATCTCGTCTTCCTCGAAATGTTCAAGTCGCCGGTTTATCAGGACGTGTCGCTTAACAACTGGCTGGCAGCAATCCCGCCGGAGCTGATCGAGCAACATCTGTCCCTTAGCAAGGAGGTGCTGGCTGCCATTCCCAAGAGCAACAACGGGGTCGTGCCAAAGAGCGCTTGAACGGGCAACGCCGTTCCGGGACGCGCTTAATTGCGCACCCGGATCCGGCGAGGTCCACATTCGGCGTGTAAGAACATCGCTCCAAGATCCGCTTCGCTCCACTAGGAGTGACGAACGTCATCCCAGTTGGAACCACAGCGTGGCGAAGCCGAGGAATGAGGAGAAACCGACGACGTCGGTCACGGTGGTGACGAAGGCCGAGGAGGAGACCGCCGGGTCGACCTCGAACCATTCGAGGACCAGCGGCACAAGAATGCCGCCGAGCGCGCCGGCGACGAGATTGGTCAGCATCGCACCGGCAATGACGATGCCGAGGCCGGGCTGGTGGAACCAGATCCAGGCGCCAACCCCGGTGATCAGACCGAATGCGATTCCGTTCAGCGCCCCAACAAGCAGTTCGCGGCCGATCACGCGCGCGGCGTTGAGGCGCGACAGCTCCCGCGTCGCGAGCGCGCGGA
>CAXTQM010000104.1:0-2328 GCA_964246205.1 uncultured Beijerinckiaceae bacterium
CGAGTTCCGCCGGCAATGCCGCGACTTCGCGCGCAAGTGGGTCGACATCCAGCGCAAGGAGTTCATTCGCCTCGGCGTCGCCGGCGACTGGGCGCACCCCTACGAGACGATGGCGTTCCCCGCCGAGGCGACCATCGCCGGCGAGATCATGAAGTTCGCCGCGAATGGGCTGCTCTACCGCGGTTCGAAGCCGGTCATGTGGAGCGTGGTCGAGAAGACGGCGCTCGCCGAGGCCGAGGTGGAATACGAGGACCACGTCTCCGACACGGTGTTCGTGGCGTTCCCGGTTACTTCTGCGCAGGCTTTCGGCGAAAACGAGATATGGGACCTCGTAAACAGGGCGAGCGTTGTAATCTACACCACGACGCCATGGACGATACCTGCCAATAGAGCGATCTGTTTCTCTTCCAAGATCTCCTATGGATTGTACCGCGTCACGGCGGCAGCCGAAGGCAATTGGGCAAAGGTCGGCGCGTCTTACCTGCTCGCTGACGCGCTCGCAGGGAGCGTCTTCAAGTCAGCCAAAGTCGATGACTTCGAGCGAGTTCGGGATGTTCCAGCAAGCCAGCTAAGGCATGCCCACGTCATGCACCCGCTGAAATCACTTTGCGGAGGTTATGATTTTCGTGTGCCCCTCCTCGACGGCGACCACGTCACCGACGACACCGGCACGGGCTTCGTCCACACCGCGCCCTCGCACGGCCGCGACGACTTCGACATCTGGATGGCGTCGAACCGCATGCTGCGCGAGCGCGGCATCGATCCGCGCATTCCCTACACCGTCGATGCCGACGGCTTCCTCACGGCGGATGCGCCGGGCTTCGCCGGCCGGCGTGTGCTTGACGACAAGGGTGCCAAGGGCGACGCCAATGAGGCCGTGATCCAGGCGCTGATCGCCAGCGGCACCCTCGTCGCGCGCGGGCGGCTGAAGCACCAGTATCCGCATTCCTGGCGCTCGAAGAAGCCGCTGATCTTCCGCAACACGCCGCAATGGTTCATCGCGCTGGACCAGCCATTCTTGACGGACCCGCAGGAAGAGCTTTTGCTCGGCGGCACGGACATCGAGCTGTCCAATCAGCCTTCCCTCCGAACTATCGCGCTCGAAGAGATCGCGCGCACGCGCTGGGTGCCGGCGGCGGGCGAGACGCGCATCAACGGCATGATCGCCAACCGGCCGGACTGGGTGGTCTCGCGCCAGCGCGCCTGGGGCGTGCCCATCGCGATGTTCGTCGATGCCGAGCACAGGCCGCTGGTCGACCCTGCCGTCAACGCGCACATCCTCGAAGCCTTCGCCGCCGAGGGCGCCGATGCTTGGTACGCCGACGGCGCGCGCGAGCGCTTCCTCGGTGATCGCGCGCGTGAGCCCTGGCAGAAGGTCGACGACGTGCTGGATGTGTGGTTCGACTCCGGCTCGACCCACGCCTTCACGCTGGAGAGTCCCGAACAGTTCCCCGGCCTCGCCGGCATCCGCCGCCTGCGCGACGGCGGAGCGGACGAGATCATGTACCTCGAGGGCTCCGACCAGCACCGCGGCTGGTTCCATTCCTCGCTGCTGGAGAGCTGCGGCACGCGGGGCAGGGCTCCCTATGACGCCGTGCTGACCCACGGCTTCGTGCTCGACGAGAACGGGCGCAAGATGTCGAAGAGCGTCGGCAACGTCGTCGCGCCGCAGACCGTAATCAAGGATTCCGGCGCCGACATTCTTCGCCTGTGGGTCGCCGCCTCCGACTATTCGGACGACCTGCGCATCGGGCAGGAGATTCTCAAGACCTTCGTCGAGACCTACAAGAAGCTGCGCAACACGCTGCGGTGGATGCTCGGCGCGCTCGGGCACTACGAACCCGGGCTCGCGGTCGAGCCGGCCGACATGCCCGAACTCGAGCGCCTCATGCTGGACCGGCTCGCCGAGCTCGACGGCGAGCTGCGCGACGCCTACGCGCGTTTCGACACCAAGCGCGTCGTGGCGCGCCTTTCGGCCTTCCTCGCCACTGACCTCTCCGCCTTCTACTTCGACGTCCGCAAGGACGCGCTGTATTGCGATGCGCCCTCCAGCCTGCGCCGGCGCGGCGCGTTGACGACGATCGAGCAAGTCTTTCGCTGCGTGACGCTGTGGCTGGCGCCCATCCTCGTCTTCACTGCCGAGGAAGCCTGGCTGTCGCGCTACCCCGATGCCGTGTCCGTGCACCTCGAAGCCTTCCCCGACGTGCCCGAGGACTGGCGCGATCCCGCGCTGGCGGCGAAATGGGAGCAGGTCCGCGCGGTGCGGGCGGTGGTCACCGGCGCGCTGGAGATCGCCCGCGCCAACAAGGCCATCGGGTCGTCGCTGGA
>CAXTQM010000104.1:2428-7880 GCA_964246205.1 uncultured Beijerinckiaceae bacterium
TCACCGGCGCGCTGGAGATCGCCCGCGCCAACAAGGCCATCGGGTCGTCGCTGGAGGCCGCGCCACAGGTGTTCCTCGCCACCGAGGCGTTGCGCGAGGCCGTTCGCGGCATCGACCTCGCCGACGTCTGTATCACCTCCGACCTGGCGATCGAGCCGGGCGACGGGCCGGACGGCGCCTTCCGCCTGCCGGACGTGCCGGGCGTGGCGGTGGTGTTCCACAAGGCGGAGGGCCGCAAATGCGCGCGCTCCTGGCGCATCGCTCCCGATGTCGGCTCGGACGCCGATTTTCCCGACGTCACGCCGCGCGATGCCGACGCCTTGCGCGAGCTGGAGCGGCTCGGGCGGCTCGGGTGAGCGCCCGCGGCTTCGGCTTCGCGGTGGCGGCGGCGACCCTCGTCGTCGACCAGGCCAACAAGCTCTTCCTGCTCGACGTCTACGACATCGAGATCCGCCAGCCGCTGCGCCTCGGTCCCTACCTGGACATCGTGATGGCGAAGAACCCGGGCATTTCATATTCGCTGCTCAGCGCCCGCAGCGCCGCCGGTCGCTGGGCCCTGGTGGCCTTCGTCGTCGTGGCGAGCGGGCTCATTGCCTGGTGGCTATGGCGCAGCACGACGCGCCTCGTGGCGCTGGCGCTCGGCTTGATCCTCGGCGGCGCGATCGGCAACGCCATCGACCGCTTCAGCTACGGCTGGGTGGCGGACTTCTATTATTTCCACGTCGGCAGCTTTCACTGGTACGTCTTCAACCTCGCCGACGTGGCGATCGTCGCAGGCGTGGTGGTGCTGCTGCTCGATGCGCTGCGCCCGGTGCGCACCGCGGCACCTTAGGGCACGGCCCACAAATTGCCGTCAAGCTCGTGTTCGGATGCTTGCTAGTGCGTAGACGGAGATCGACGATCATGCGTCACATGCCGCGCGCCGCCTCCGCGGTGCTTGTTCTGGCCGGCGCCGGCCTCGTCGGCTTGGCGATGCCCGCGCGAGCGCAGCAGAACAGTGTCCGCCAGGAATACGAGGACGTGAAGAGCGCGGTCGGGCTCGGCCGCGACCGTCCGCCGATCGATTATACCGAGCGCGCGCCGCTCGTTGTGCCGCCGAGCTACAACCTGCCGCCGCCCGGCGGAGCCGATCCCGAGCGACTCGGCGTCAACGATCCCGATGTCGCCGCCCGCCGCCGCGCCCTGACCGATTCCCGTCGTCCCGTGCCGCCGACGGATCCCGGTGCCTATGCCACCGGCCGCATGCAGCGCAAATACCTGATCGAGCCGCCCTCGGGAATGCGCGACCCGGCCGCCGTGGCTGCCGACATCACTCACGATTCCGACGGCAACGTCGTCCGTGGCGCAGGCGCGGCCAAGCGAGTGCATCGTCACCGCAAGGCCGCGGCCCAGGAAGCGGCGCAGTAGATCGGGCACAGCCGCGTCGTTTTGCGGATGCGTTACGCCAAGCCGTGGTTATATAGATCGAAGGCAGCCCTGCCTCTGGCGACCTGGAGATCTCGATGATACGTCTCGCCGCGCCGACCTTTGGGAGCCCGCTCGGCCTGACTCCCGGCGATCAGGGCGGCGACGCGGCGGCCTCCACCACCATCACGCAACATCGACTCGGCAACGGCATGGACGTGGTGATCATTCCCGATCACCGAGCTCCCGTGGTCACCCACATGGTGTGGTACCGCAACGGTGCGGCCGATGATCCGCAAGGCAAGTCGGGCATCGCGCACTTCCTCGAGCACCTGATGTTCAAGGGCACCGAGAAGAACCCGGCGGGCAAGTTCTCCGAGCTGGTCTCCGACCTGGGTGGGCAAGAAAATGCTTTCACCTCCAATGACTTCACGGCCTATTTTCAACGCATCCCGAAAGAGCATCTCGCCGTCTGCATGGACTACGAGGCCGATCGGATGAAGAACCTCGTGCTCACCGACGAGCTGGTGACGCCCGAGCGCAACGTCGTGCTGGAAGAGCGCCGCATGCGCACCGACAGCGATCCATCCGAGATCCTCGACGAGGCGATGAGCGCGGCGGTCTACTCGACCCATCCCTACGGCAAGCCGGTGATCGGATGGGAGCACGAGATCGAGAGCCTCGATCGCAGCGATGCCTTCAACTACTACGAGCGTTTCTACACGCCCGAGAACGCGATCCTCATCGTCGCCGGCGACATCGAGCCGGCCGCCACGATCGCGCTGGCGGAACAGGTCTACGGGCCGATCCCGCCGTTCGGCGAGGCGCCGCAGCGCCGCCGGCCGCAGGAGCCGCGCCCGACCACCCACCGGCAGGTCACGCTGGCCGACGACAAGGTCGAACAGCCGCGCTTCACGCGCATGCACCTCGTGCCGTCCTACCGCACCGCCAAGTCCGGCCAGGCCGAGGCGCTCGAGGTGCTCGCCTACCTCCTCGGCGGCGGGCAGACGAGCGTCATGTTCAAGTCGCTCGTCATGGGCGACCGCATCGCCGTGGCGGCGGGCGCCCATTACATGGGCACCTCGCTCGACGAGACGCGCTTCTTCATCTACGCCGTTCCCGCGCCAGAGGTATCGCTCGAGACACTGGATGCCGCGGTCGACAAGGTCATCACGCGGCTTTGCGCCGTCGGTGTGGAGGAGGCCGACATCGCGCGGGCCAAGACCCGGCTCATCGCCGAGGCCATCTACGCCCGCGACAGCCAGATGCAGCTCGCCAACTGGTATGGCGCGTCGCTGACCACGGGCCTGAGCCTTGCCGACATCGAGGCGTGGCCTGATCGCATTGAGGCCGTCACGGCGGCCGATGTCGCCGCCGTACTGCCGTTGCTTGAGCGCCGGCGCGGCGTGTCCGGCTACCTGCTCGAGGCCGACGCACCCGCCGCCGCGGCGGCCTGAGGATCATCATGACCGGACACGCCGACACGCTGATTGATCCCGTGGCGATATCGCGCGCGGCGCGCGTGCAGTCGGTGCGCTCGCCCGGCGGTATCGAGGCCTGGCTCGTCGAGGATTACGCCATCCCGCTGCTTGCCGTGAGCTTTGGCTGGAAGGGCGGCGCGGCTCAGGACCCGTTGGGCAAGCCCGGTCTCTCCACGCTGCTCGCCGGCGTGCTCGACGAGGGCGCAGGCAGTCTCGACAGCGGCGCGTTCCATCAGGCGCTCGACGACAAGGCTATCGAGCTGTCGTTCTCGGCCGATCGCGATGCGCTTCAGGGCCGCCTCAAAACGCTGTCGCGCCATTCCGAGCGCGCCTTCGAGCTTCTCGCCCTCGCCGTGACCGAGGCGCGGCTTGATCCCGAGGCCATCGAGCGGGTGCGCGGCCAGCTCGCCGCCTCGTTGCGCAACGAGGTCAACGATCCGGACCACGCGGCGGCGCGGCTGTTCCGGCAGCATTCCTACGCCGAGCACCCCTACGGGCAGCCGGTGAAGGGCGATCTCGACATTCTGCCGACGCTGACGCGCGACGAGCTTGTCATGCTGCGCGGGCGCGTCATGGCGCGCGACAACCTCAAGGTCGCGGTCGTCGGCGCCATCGACGCCGAGACGCTCGGCCGCGAGCTCGACCGGGTGTTCGCGGCGCTACCGGCGAAGGCCGATCTCGCGCCCGTCGCTACCGTGATCTTCGGCGGTGTCGGCAGCCGCCACGTCCGCACGATCGATCTGCCGCAATCGACGATCCGTTTCGGGCGCCAGGGCATCATGCGCGGCGATCCGGACTTCAACGCCGCCACGGTAGTGAACCATTGCCTCGGCGGCGGCGCCTTCACTGCGCGGCTCTACAAGGAGGTGCGGGAGAAGCGCGGCCTCTGCTACTCGGTCTACTCGCAGAATTCCGAGCTCGACCACGCCGCCATGTTCGTCGGCGCGACTTCGACGAAGAACGCCCGCGTCACCGAGGCGGTCGACACGATCCGCGACGAGATCCGCAAGCTTTCGACCGACGGCATTCCGGCGGACGAGCTCGACAAGGCCAAGAAGTACCTCGTCGGCTCCTATGCCTTGCGCTTCGACACTTCGCGTAAGATCGCCGGGCAGCTCCTCAGCCTTCAGCTCGACGGCTACGACGTCGACCGGCTCGACACCCGCAACAAGTCGATCTCGGCGGTGACGGTCAAGGACGCGGCGCGCACCGCCAAGCGCCTGCTCGGCGACGGCGACCTGCTGATTACCATCGCCGGCAAGCCCGTCGAGGGTTGAGCGCGGGCCAACGGAAGCTTTCTGGAGAACGTCTTTCTCCAATCGAACAAGCTTTCGCTCTCGCAGACGGCACACTGCCTCTCAGGGCACTGGTTGACGGTAGATCGCGTTTGATCGCCAATGCGCGGGTACCGAGCGCGAATGTGCCCAGGTTTCCCCTTCTCCCGCTTGGCGGGGAAAGGTGGCCCGACGAAGTCGGGTCGGATGAGGGCGCTGGGCGTAAGCGTGACGCAGGCGCTCGCCCTTTCCTGAACCTCCCTCATCCGACTCGCTGGCGTGAGGCCACCTTCTCTTCCCGCAAGCGGGAGAAGGAAGGGTCGCGTTCGATCGAGAAGCGCATCGTCGGTGTCAGCCCGAGACCGGCTCGACCACTCTGGCCGCAGCGACGAGCGTCGCGGTGTAGGGGTCGGACGGCCGCTCCATGACCTGCCGCGTCGCGCCGGTCTCGACGATGCGGCCGTCCTTCATGACCGCGACGCGTGACGCCATCGCGCGAACCACGGCGAGGTCGTGGGTGATAAAGAGGTAGGAGAGGCCGCGCTCCTTCTGAAGACGGCGGAGCAGGGCGAGGACATCGGCCTGCACGGACCGGTCCAGCGCCGAGGTCGGCTCGTCGAGCACGACCAGCTTCGGCGACAGGATCACGGCGCGGGCGATCGCCACGCGCTGGCGTTGGCCGCCGGACAGGGCATGGGGGCGACGCGCCGCGAAAGACGCGGGCAGGCCGACCTCTTCCAGCGCGACAGCCACGCGTGCCGCGCGCTCGTACCGCGACAGGGCCGGCTCGTGGACGGTGAGGCCTTCGGCGACGATGTCGCCGACGCTCAGCCGCGGCGACAGCGAGGAAAACGGATCCTGAAAGACGATCTGCAGGTCGCGGCGCAGCGGCAGCAAAGCCTTGGCGCCGAGCGCCTGCAGGTCGCGGCTCTCGAAAGCGATGCGGCCGGACGACGGCGTCAGCCGCAGCAAGGCGCGCCCCAGGGTCGACTTGCCCGAGCCCGATTCGCCGATGAGGGCCAGCGTCTCGCCCCGGCCGATCGCGAGATCGACGCCGTCGACCGCCGTGAAGACCTTTCGCCGCCAGCCGCCGCGCAGCGGATAGCGGACGGTGATGCCGCTCGCCTCGAGCAGAGGCTCCGGCGCCGACGTCGGCGGCTCCGGGGCGGGCGGCAGACGATCAGCGGCGAGGAGGCGTCGCGTGTACTCATGCTGTGGCGCGCCCACGACCCGCGCCGCCGGCCCGCTCTCGACCAGCACGCCCTTTTCCATGACGTGGATCGTGTCGGCGAC
>CAXTQM010000105.1:0-6182 GCA_964246205.1 uncultured Beijerinckiaceae bacterium
GTGCCATGGCCAAGGCCGCGATGATCAAGATCAAGCTCGTGTCGTCCGCCGACACTGGTTTCTTCTACGTGACGACGAAGAACGCCCGTACGAAAACCGACAAGCTGAGCTTCAAGAAGTACGATCCGGTCGCGCGCAAGCACGTCGAATTCCGCGAGGCCAAGATCAAGTAGCTCCCTCGACCGTCGTCGGGACACGCGAAAAAGGCGGCTCGCAAGCCGCCTTTTTCGCGTCTGCAGATCGCGGAAGTATCAGAGCCCTTCGAGGTACAGCCGGCCGAGAAGCGGACCGAAGTAGATCGGCAACGCGCCGTCGGCGATCGGGTCGAACAGCGAATGCAGGTCGGCGCTGAGGTTGGAAACGAGCGAGGTCTCGATGTCCGTCTCTCCGAGCGTCGCCAGCTCGGCCAAGCGCAGCCGGGGAGCGCCACGGGCTCGACAGGCGGAAGCGTCGTGGGTTGTCTTGAGGGCGGCAGCAGCCATGGCGAATCGGGTCCCGCGAGCGATGAAGGAGCATCGCAGGCCATGGTTAACGCCGTCTTAAATATGTTTCGAGAGTGGGGCCGCCCGAGTTTGCTGCTTCGGAGCGGCCCCGACCGCTGCGACTTGAAAGGCGAAGCCTCGGCCGAGAACCATGCAAGCAGGAAAACGTAGCCAAATCGACAAGATCGCGGCGTCTCAGGCCGCCGCGTCGGCCATGCCCGGACCTGTCGGCTCGTCGGCCATGCGCTCGTGCCGGGTGCGGCGCGTACGCAAGGTGACGAGTTCCTCGGCCACAGTCGGGTGAACCGCGCAGGTTCGGTCGAAATCGGCCTTGGTGGTGCCAGCCTTCAGGCAGACGCCGAGCAGTTGGGCAAGTTCGCCGGCATGGTCGCCCAGCATGTGCACGCCGAGCACCCGGTCGTTGGTGCCGTCGACGATCATCTTGATGATCACGTGCTCGTCGCGACCCGAGAGCGTCGCCAGCATCGGCTTGAAGCTCGTAGCGTAGATATCGACCACGGCGTGCATCTCCTTGGCCTCTTCCTCGGTCAGGCCGGCCGTGCCCATTTCCGGCGTCGTGAAGACGGCCGTGGGGATCATCGAATGATCCATCGACACCTCGGTGCCGCCGTACACCGTGTCGGCAAAGGCCTGTCCCTCGCGGATCGCGACCGGCGTGAGCGCCACGCGGTCGGTGACATCGCCGACGGCGTAGATCGACGGCACGGAGGATTGCGACAGTGGGTCGACCCGGACCTCGCCATTGGGGCCTAGATCGACGCCGGCCTCGGCCAGCCCGAGCCCTTGCGTGCTCGGCTTCCGCCCCATGGCCAACAGCACCTGGTCGGCCATGATCGTCTCGCCATCGTTCAACGTGACGGCAAGTCCGTCGACTCGCTTCTCGATCCCCTTCAACATGCGCTCGAGCCGGAATTCGATGCCGGCCTCGGCCATTGCCCTTTGGACGCCCTCGCGCATGTCGATGTCGAAGGCACGCAAGATGCAGTTGTTGCGATTGACCAGCGTGACCTTGGAGCCGAGCCGCACGAAAACCGAGGCGAACTCGACTCCGATATAGCCGCCGCCGACAACCAGCAGCCGCTTGGGAAATTCTGCGAGGTCGAATATCTCATTGGAACTGATGGCGTGTTCGACGCCTGGCAGCTTGCCTGGCATAACAGGCTCACCGCCGGTGGCTACGAGGATGCGCTCGGCGGTAATGCGGCGTCCGTCGACCGCCACGGCCTGCGGCCCGACCATTTCAACTCGGCCGCGCAGGATCTCGACGCCGGCCTTCTCGAGGTTCCTGACATAGATGGCGGACAGCCGCGTGATCTCGGCGTCCTTGGCGGCGACCAGCTTGCGCCAGTCAAACCTGGGCTCGGGCACGCTCCAGCCGTAGCCTCTCGCATCCTCGAAGGCGTCGGCGAAGCGGCTAGCGTAGACCATGAGCTTCTTGGGAACGCAGCCGCGGATCACGCAGGTGCCGCCGACGCGGTATGCCTCCGCGATCTTGACGCGAGCGCCGTGCTGCGCCGCGATGCGGGCGGCGCGAGTGCCGCCGGAGCCGGCACCGATGACGAAGAGGTCGCAGTCGTAGGCGCTCAAAGGTCGTGGCCTTTCTTCTTCATTTCCTGCTTGACGCGCGACATCATATTGATCGCGATCTTCTGCTGCCACGCCTGCATGCCCGATACCAACTGGTTAAGGAACAGCGGCTGGGCGCCGACGTATTTGCGGCCTGCCTCGCTGTTGAAGAACGCCAGCACGGCGTCGATCTCGCCCTCCGTCAGCAGGCTCGCGTAGATGCGGGCGGACTGGTCGATCATCTCCTCGGACTGGTTATCGAATTCCGGCTTCAGGTCGGCGAGGACGACATTCATATCCTGGACGAGGTCAGGACGCGCCTGCGTCAGAGTGTTGCCGATCTGATCCATGAACTCCGGAATGATGATTTCGAACGAGCGCGAGATGCCCGTGGCCAGGATCAGCCGCCGCGCCTTGGCGAGGTGCTCCGCCGTCGGTGCGGCCGTCTCCAATGCCGTTTTCTCCGCGGCCTTTGGGGCGGGCGGCGGCGCGGGTGGCGTCTGCGCCGCGTTCGGCGCTGCCGGAAGCAGGCCGCCGAGACAGAGCGCGGCGAGCGCGATCGTGGAGGAACGCCACGCGCTCATCACGCGACGCCCGGCCAGACGGCCCTCCCAAATCTGCCTTTTGTCATGGCGACAGCCGACATCATCGAACCCCGGCTTTTATCGGGCTTCGGGGTGGCCGAGGACGGTCACTCCGTCTGGTCCGGCAGAGATCGCCGCACACGCGATGCCGATGAAGAGGCCGTGCTCGACGACGCCGGGGATTGCGGCGAGCCGTGCGGCAAGGGCTTCCGGCTCGGGAATGCGGCCGAAGCGGCAGTCGAGGACGAGATGGCCGCCGTCCGTCACGAACGGCGTCTGCAAGCGGCCGCGGAGCTCGACCGCGCCGCTGCAGTCGCACCGCTCGGCCTCGCGGATCACCGCAGCCCGGGTGACGGCGAGGCCGAAGCGGTTGACCTCAACGGGCAGCGGGAAGCGGCCGAGCACGGCTACCGCCTTGCCGGCGTCGGCGATGACGATCATGCGGCGCGAGGCGGTGGCGACGATCTTCTCGCGCAACAGCGCGCCACCGCCGCCCTTGATCAGCCGCAGTTGCGGATCGTATTCGTCGGCGCCGTCGATGGTGAGGTCGAGTTCGGGCATCTCGTCGATCGTCGCGAGCGCGATGCCGCGCTCCCTTGCCAGCTCGCCCGTGCGCTCCGAGGTCGCAACTCCGGTGATCGTCAGGCCGGCTGCCACGCGCTCGGCGAGGAGTTCGACGAAGGCCGCTGCGGTGGAGCCGGTGCCGAGCCCCAGCCGCATGCCGTCCTCGACTAAGTCGAGTGCGCGCCGCGCGGCGGCGATCTTGGCGGCGTCCAGATCGAAAGGCTCCGGCGCCATGGCTCTCTTCGACTTCGGCGAAGAGCGGGATGAAGCACGCCGACGCCGCTCCGGCAAGGGCGGCCTTGTCGGCCGAGGCGGCCTATTTGGCCGGCGGGGTGCAGACCACGGCCTCGTTGAGGACGTAGCAGCTGGAGATCGTGCCGGCCCGCAGGTCGACGCGCCAGACGCCGCCCTCCTCCTGGTGATGCGACGAGACCAGAGTGTAATCGCTCGCGCCCTGGACGCCGGCGCCCTTGCCGGGCGGGTAGCAGAGCGTGAAGCCGATCGGCGTTTCGTCCCTGGAGGTGAAGCCGAATTGGCAGGCGCCGACCTCGCCGGTGGCCTTGTCGACCCGGAAGATGCGGTTGAGCTTGATATCGGGCGCGGAAAGGAAGTCGTAGTTGCCGAGCGCTTCGACGGCCGTGGGCACGGCGGCGGTGCAGAGCAGGATCACAATTGTAACGAAACGGAAGGCGGTCATCGGGGTCTCGGAGCGGTCGATTCGCTCGCGACCCTAGCCTTGCCGTCGGGCGGTAAAGGGGCAGATGAGCCGCTGCGCGGTGAGCACGGTGGCCGGCGGCGGATGGTTCGAGGAGGCCACTCCACACCACCCACGCGCCGGCCGACCCCACGGACCCAGGAGATGCGGCGGACCTGAGCACTCCGTAGGGTATCTCACGCGCCGATTATGCACCTACCCTTGCGAGCCGAGGCTCGCGCTTGTGCACAACTCTTCGGCCAGAGAAGGTTAGCGTTGCCGCCTCGAAAAGCAATCGGGAATCGGCTTCTGCGACGCCGATCCTCTTCGAGGCCACGAGGCATGGTTAACGACGCGAGTCAGGCGGCGTCGGCGGTGACGCGATTGCGGCCGGCGTCCTTGGAGCGGTAGAGCGCGTGATCGGCGCGCCGCATCAGTGCGTCGGCATCCATGCCCGAACCGCGCTCGGCCAGACCGATCGACGAGGTGACGACGATCGCGGGCCGCTCGAGCGAATGGGTGAAAGGCTTGCCCTCGACGACGTGGCGCACGCGCTCGGCGACTCGCGCGGCGACATCCAGGCGGGTGTCGGGCATGACGATCGCAAATTCCTCTCCGCCGAGGCGGCAGACCACGTCGCTGGAGCGCACGACGCGCCGCACCCGCGCGGCGAAGCTCTTCAGGATCTGGTCGCCGGCGTCGTGGCCGAAAGTGTCGTTGACGCGCTTGAAGTGGTCGATATCGAGGATCATCAGCGACAGCGCCCTGCCCTTGCGCGCGGCCTGCTCGACCAGCGCCGGAAAGTTCGAATCGAAGAAGCGGCGATTGCTCAGCCCGGTTAGCGTGTCGACCACCGCCATCTCGATCGACGCCTGCAGGTTCTCGCGCAGGCGGTCGGCGTAGCGCTTGCGTCGCAGCTGCGTGCGGGCGCGCGCCATCAGTTCGTTGCGGTCGATCGGGCGCAGCAGGTAGTCGTTGACGCCGAGGTCGAGGCCGCGAAGCACGCGCGGGCGGTCCTCCGGCTCGGCGACGATGAGGATCGGCACGTGACGCGTGCGCTCCAGCGAGCGGAACTGCGAGCACAGCCGCAGGCCGTCGTGTCCCTGAAGGCCGATGGACACCACGAAGAGGTCGTAGTGGCCCTCGACGCCCTTGAAGAGCGCCTCCTGCGGATTGCTCTCGACGTCGACATTCTGCAGCGGCTCGAATGCGCCCTTGATGGTGGCGGCGGCCGAGGCGCGGTCCTCGATCAGCAGGATGGAGGCGCCGACAATGTCCTCGCGCATGGCCATCGGCACGGCGTCCGGCATGCCGAGGTTGGCGGAAGCGGCTGCGCGGCTGCGCAGCTCGTCGAGAACCACCTTGAGACGGGTGAGCGAACGCACGCGCGCCACCAGCGCCACCTCGTCAATAGGCTTGGTGAGGAACTCGTCGGCACCGGCCTCGAGGCCGCGCACGCGGTCGGCGGGCTGATCGAGCGCCGTGACCATGACGACGGGAAGATGATGCGTGGCGGGGTCGCGCTTCAGCCGGCGGCAGACCTCGAGGCCGTCCATGCCGGGCATCATGACGTCGAGCAGCACGATGTCGCAGTCGCCCTGCCCGCAGATCACCAGCGCCTCGGGGCCGCTGGCGGCGGTGACGACGTCGAAATACTCGGCGGTGAGGCGGGCTTCGAGCAGCTTCAGATTGGGCGCAAAGTCGTCGACGATCAGGACGCGGGCCGACATGAGAAATCCTCGACGCTAAGCGGGGTCGGATAGATAATGGCGTACGGTTTCCAAAAACTTGACCACGGAAATCGGCTTGGACAGGTAGGCCTCGCAGCCGCCCTGGCGGATCTTCTCCTCGTCGCCCTTCATCGCGAAGGCGGTGATGGCGATCACCGGAATATGGCGCAGCGCCTCGTCTTCCTTGATCCAGCGGATGACCTCGAGCCCCGACACCTCGGGCAGCTGGATGTCCATCAAGATCAGGTCGGGGTGATGCGTACGGGTCAGCTCCACCGCCTCGACGCCGCTGCGCGTCTGGATGGTGCCGTAGCCGTTGGCCTCGAGGAGATCGTTGAACAGCTTCATGTTCAACTCGTTGTCCTCGACGATCAGGACGCGTTTTGCCATCACCCGCTCTGCTGGATCACCCCGCGAGAAACGTCGCGGAAGCCGATCTCTCGAGGTTAGACCGTACATCTTGACGAAAGGACAACCCGAGTCTTGAGGCCTCATCAGCCGAGCCCTATCCACAGAAAGCCGCGCCCGCCGGCCGCAGGCG
>CAXTQM010000105.1:6192-7806 GCA_964246205.1 uncultured Beijerinckiaceae bacterium
GCACTGGCGAGCTCGTGGCCGAGGGTCTCGCCTTTCTCGCCGAGGACGCCGAGCGGCTCGACCGCTTCCTGGCGCTGAGCGGCCTTGATCTCGGCGACCTTCGGCGGGTTGCCGCGACCTCGGCCTTTGCCGAGGCGCTGCTCGACCATCTCTGCCAGGACGAAGCTCTGCTCGTCGCCTTCGCCGACACCAAGGGCTACGATCCGGCGGCGATCGAGCGGGTGCGCCAGTCGCTGGCGCCGCCGCCCTTCGAGGACTGACCTCGTGGCTGCCGGCCTCTGCCGCGACTGCGGCACCGCCCTGCCCGCGCCGGCACCGGCGCGCTGCCCGGCCTGCGGGTCGCCGCGGATCGTGGCGCATGCCGAACTCGATGGCCTCGCCATCGCCCACGTCGACTGCGACGCCTTCTTCGCCGCCGTGGAGAAGCGCGACGACCCCTCGCTGCGCGACAAGGCGGTGATCGTCGGCGGCAGCCGCCGCGGCGTGGTGCTGACCGCCTGCTACAACGCCCGCATCCACGGCGTGCGCTCGGCCATGCCGATGTTCAAGGCGCTGAAGCTGTGCCCGCACGCCACGATCGTGCGCCCCAGCATGGCCAAATATTCCCGCGCCGGACGGGCGATCCGCGCCATGATGGGCGAGCTGACGCCGCTGGTGCAGCCGGTGTCGATCGACGAAGCCTTCCTCGACCTCTCGGGCACGCAGGCGCTGCACGGGGCCAGTCCGGCGGTGACGCTGGCGCGCTTCGCCCTGCGCGTCGAGCGCGAGATCGGCATCACCGTCTCGGTCGGGCTCAGCCACAACAAGTTCCTGGCCAAGCTCGCCTCCGACGCCGACAAGCCGCGCGGCTTCACGATGATCGGCCGTGCCGACGCGGTCGCCGTTTTGCGGCCTCGACCCGTCGGCGCGATCTGGGGCGTCGGCGCGGTCTCGCAGGCCCACCTCGCCGCGCTGGGCTTTTCCACCATCGGCGACATCCAGGATTGCACGCCGGCCGAGTTCGCCCGCCGCATCGGCTCGGAGAGCTCGTCGCTGTGGCGGCTGGCGCACGGGCGTGACGACCGCCCCGTACGGCCCGAGCGCGAGGCCAAGAGCGTCTCGGCCGAGACCACCTTCAACGAGGATCTCGCCACCGCCGACGAGCTAGAGCCGATCCTCTTCCATCTCTGCGAGAAGGTGGCGCTGCGCCTCGCCGCCGGCGATGTCGCCGCAGGCGGCGTGGTGCTGAAGCTCAAGACCCGCGACTTCCGGCTGCGCACCCGCTCGCGCTCGCCCATCCCGCCGACTCAGCTCGCCACCCGCCTGTTCGAGGCCGGCCGCGCCCTGCTTGCCCCCGAGATCGACGGCACCCGTTTCCGGCTGATCGGGCTGGGCACGTCCGACCTGCGGCCCGCCGCCGACGCCGACCAAGCCGACCTGCTCGACGCCTCGCTGCCGCGGCAGAAGGCGGCGGCCCGCGCGATCGACGCCGTGCGCGCCAAGTTCGGCAGCGACGCGCTGGTGCGAGGCATCACGATGGGCCGGCAGCCGAAGCGCAGCTAGGATGGGGTGGAGAAGGCTGGCTCCCTGAGCAGGACTCGAACCTGCGACAAGTCGATTAACAGTCGACTGCTC
>CAXTQM010000106.1:0-7805 GCA_964246205.1 uncultured Beijerinckiaceae bacterium
AGGCGCTCATCTTGTCCTCGAGCTCGGTCGGCGGCATCTGGCCGTGCGCCACCACCACCTTGGCCTCGGGCACCGCCTGGCGCAGGAAGGCCAGCGCCTCCTCGATGTGCTCGATGCGCGGGCATACGTAGAAGCTCTGTCCGCCGCGGTATCGTTCGCGCAGCAGGGCCTCGCGCACCAGCAGCTCGTCGAACGGCGTGACGAACGTGCGGACCGCGAGGCGGTCGACCGGAGGCGTGGCGATGATCGAAAGGTCGCGCACGCCGGTCATGGCGAGCTGCAGCGTACGCGGGATCGGCGTCGCGGAGAGGGTCAGCACGTGCACCTCGGCGCGCAGGTCCTTCAGTCGCTCCTTGTGCTTGACGCCGAAGTGCTGCTCCTCGTCGACGACGACGAGGCCGAGGTCCTTGAAGTCGACGCCCTTGCCGAGAACGGCATGCGTACCGACGACGATGTCGACGTCGCCCGTGCCGATGCCGGCCTTGGCGGCGCGCATGTCGGGAGCGGTGACCATGCGCGAGAGCTGCGCCACCTTGATCGGCAGATGCGCGAAGCGCTCGGAGAAGTTCTTGTAGTGCTGGCGCGCCAGCAGCGTCGTCGGCGCGACGACGACGACCTGCTTGCCGTTGATGGCGCAGGCGAAGGCGGCGCGCATCGCCACCTCGGTCTTGCCAAAGCCGACGTCGCCGCAGATCAGCCTGTCCATCGGATGGCCGGCGGTCATGTCGTCGAGCGTCGCCTCGATGGCGTTCCCCTGGTCCTCGGTCTCGTCGTAGGGGAAGCCGGCGCAGAACTCGGCGTAGAGTCCGTCCGGCGGCGCCAGTTTGGGGGCCGGGCTGGTGGCGCGCGCCGCGGCGATCTTGATGAGGCCGGCCGCCATCTCCAGCACGCGCTTGCGCATGCGCGCCTTGCGCTTCTGCCAGGAGGCGCCGCCAAGCCGGTCGAGCTGAACCTCGGTGTCTTCCGAGCCGTAGCGCGACAGCAGCTCGAGGTTCTCGACCGGCAGGTATAGCTTGACGTTGTCGGCGTAGTGCAGCTCGAGGCAATCGTGACGCACGCCGCCGGCATCGATCGGCTCCAGCCCGCAGAACCGCGCGATTCCGTGGTTGGCATGGACCACGATGTCGCCTGACGTGAGCGAGCCGACCTCGGTGAGGAAGTTCTGCGCCCGCTTGGGGTTCTTGCGCTTGCGCACGAGCCGGTCGCCGAGGATGTCCTGCTCGGAGATGATCGCGATGTCGCCCGCTTCGAAGCCCTGCTCGAGACCGAATACGGCGAGGCAGACCTTCTTGCGCTTGTAGTGCAGCGCCTGCGTCAGCGAGGCCACGACCTGGGTGTCGGCAACGTCGTGGTCCGCCAGCACGCCGGCGAGGCGCTCGCGCGAGCCGTCGGACCAGGCGGCCAGAATGACGTGGCGCCCCTTCTCCTGCAGCGCGCGGATGTGCTCCGCGGCGGAGGCGAAGACGTTGGTGCCCTCGTTGGCGCGCTCCGGCGCGAAGTTGCGGCCGGGACGTCCGCCGGCATCGACGATCAGGCCGCGACCCTCGGGATGGGCACCGGTCATGATCTGGACCGTCGACTTCTCCTCGAGCCGCTTCAGCCACTTCTTCTCGTCGAGGTAGAGCGTGGACGGCGCCAGCGGCTTGTAGTTCGAGTGCGCCGGCGCCGAATCGTGAGCGCTCTTGCGGGCTTCATAGTAGTCCTCGATCTGCGCAAGGCGCTCGGCGGCGGCCTCGCGGACGCTGGGGTCGAGCACGAGCGGCGCGTCGCCGGTGTAGGCGAAGATCGGTTCCAGCGTGTCGTAGAACAGCGGCAGCCAATGCTCGAGGCCGGGGCTACGGCGGCCCTCGCTGATCGCCTCGTAGAGCACGTCGCCGCGCGTCTGCCCGCCGAACTCCGACGTGTAGGCCTGGCGGAAGCGCTTGATGGCGGCGGTGGTCAGCTGCACCTCGCTCATCGGCACGAGGTCGAGTGCCTTGATCTGGCCGACCGTGCGCTGCGTCTCGGGGTCGAAGGTGCGGATCGATTCCAACGTGTCGCCGAAGAAGTCGAGCCGGATCGGCTCGGTCAGCGCCGGCGCGAACAGGTCGAGGATGCCGCCCCGCACCGCGTATTCGCCGGTGTCGTGGACGGTGGCCGAGCGGGTGAAGCCGTTGATCTCCAGCCACTCGACGAGCTTGTCCATGTCGATGGCGTTGCCCGGCGCCGCCGAGAACGTGTCCTGCGCCACCTTGGCCAGCGGCGGCACCTTCTGCAGCACCGCCGCAATGGTGGTCGAGAGGATGCGCGGCCGCTCCTCGGAGGAGCGCGCGCGGGCCAGCCGCGCCAGCGCCGTCATGCGCCGTGCCGAGATCGAGGCGTTGGGCGACACGCGATCGTAGGGCTGGCAGTCCCATCCCGGCAGGTCGATCACCTCGATGTCCGGCGCGGCGAAGCCGAGCGCCTCGTTGAAGGCCCGGGCGCGCCCCTCGTCGCGGGCGACGTGGACGAACACCACGGCGCGCTTCTCGGCATCGCGGGCAAGGCTGTGGGCGAGATCGGCGACGCAGAAGGCGTCGAAGCCTTCGGGTACGGACGCGAGGGTTAGGGAGCCGCCCTTTCGGAGTTCGGAGACGGCGCGCTTGAGATCGGTCACTGGGATACTGGTCTTTCGGAAGGGCCGCCTATCTGGAACGGCAGGTCGGTCTTGTCGAGCGCGGCCGATGGTTGCGGCGGGTCAGGCGGAGAGCCGGGCGGAACGGCGGCCGATCACGCTTGGTGGCCCAAGGCGTTGCACATGAGCGACGAGGATGTTTCGTTCTCGCCGCGTCAGGTTCGCGAGATCGCTGCCTTCGAAGTGCACGAGCGCCCGGACAGCTTCACATGGCGGCAGGTTCGGGAACAGCGCGACGGCCGCGCCGAGACCATCTTCCAGTCTCTGTCCCGCGTGAAGCATGGCGGCGATGTCGCGATAGTCCTTGGCTTCCACCCGCTGGAGAAGAACCTTCAGTTTGTGTCCAAGGAGATCATCGAGCGAAGCCAGCAACAGTCGATTGTCTGTTTGCACCGGTTCCCCGACGCGGCCGAAGCCCATTCCCGTGAAAAAGGAAAGCTTCACGGCGTTCTCTCCACGCCCGGACAGCACGGTCCAGGTGTCGGGCTCCTGTTGCAGGGTGATTGCGTCGCCAAGAAAAGGAAGTGCTGACACGAGCGCTTCTCGCGTCACCTGCGAGTCGTTGAAAAAATCGAAGTCGATCGACACGCGATGGCCGAGTTGTAGCGCAATGGCCGTGCCTCCGTAGAGGACGAATCCGAGCTCGTTCAGCGGAGCGAGTACAGAGAACATGTCGCGTTGCGGAGGAGGCAAGATATCGAGATGGATCATCCGACGATCCGCATCGGCATCGGCGGCGGATCGTGGGTGGCATCGGCGAGGCCGAGGCGATAGTGCCAGAACCACCAGGACCGCGGGCGCATGCCACCGGCGGGCATGGTCCGCAACGTCGCGACGAGCCTTTCGCGGCCCAACGCCGGTTCCAATGCGAGGACATCGGCGAGAAGGCCAAGATCCATGACGCGCCGGATGATGCGATCGGGAAAGGCGAGCGCCTCGGCTTCGGTCTTGTCCCAGACATAGCGCTTCGCCATCGCGGCGAGGAACGCCAGTTCAGCGGCTCCGACCGATCCTTCCATGACGACAGGCTACACCGAACCTGAAGCCCGGACTATCGCCGACGAAGACGCCGGCCACGCCGCGACGGCTCGCGGTTGATCCAGTACACGGCAGCCGCAGCCAATACACCGATGCCGGCGAGCGTCAGCCCGACCGTCACCGTTCGACCGTCCTCCAGCCAATCAAGCGAGTGCCGCAGGTGCTCGCCGACGCCCTCCTCGATGACGTCGCCGTGGGCCGGAACGAGGCGCGTCGGCGCCAGCGAGATCATCCGCCGGGCGGCGGCGGCGTTAGCCTCGCGCTTTGCCGACAACAGAGCCCGCAGCTGCAGCGGCGCCCGGCCGATCGGCGTGCAGATGCCGGCCGCTATCGCCATAGCGCGAGACAAAGGTGGCAGAGTGGAAGCCCGCACCTGCAGCAACGTATCGGCGACGACCAGGGTGCCGCTCGCCTTGTGGACCATGTCGAGTTCGCCGTACCCCGGGCCGCGGAACATGACGTGCTCGATCTGATCGACCCATTCCTCCGGCGGCTGCGGTCCGAGCAGCGCGTCGAAGCGGATGCCGGCCTCGCGCACCGCCTTGCGGTTCGCCAGTTCGGGCACGGCCCAGCTCTTCGCCTCCGGGCACTTCTCCTGCCACTCCTTGACGAACATCCAATGGCCGGTGCTCGGCGCCACGAGGTGCTTGATCGGGCCGAGCCTCTCGATGGCGGCACGCAACGTCTCGCGATAGCGCGTCGGCGAGTAGATCAGCAGTTCGCCGTTCGCGAGCTTGAAGATCGTCATGCGCAGCGGCACGACCATGACGTCCATCGCGTGAATCGGCGTGGCGTCGACGATCCACACGCCGTCCGCGATCGGTTTGGGAATGTTGAGCGGCGGGTAGGCGGCGTCGTCGGTGATCATGATGTGTTTCCGGGGCTGGATGCCGCGCGAACGCGTCACACCGAATAAGGTCCGTGTGTCGAGCGCCTCGCAGAGCGAGGCACGGCCGTCAGGCCATCCGCTCCTCCACCACGAAGCGATGCCCGTCGGGATCGACCACCATGATGGCGCGGGTGCCGTCGGCGAAGGTGATGATGCCTGGCGAGACGAACCGCGCGCTGCCGGCGGTGAGCGCCTCGACGATCGGCTCGATGTCGGCCGTCTGCAGCACGAAGTGTGTGGCGGCGATGTCGTTGGACTGCGTATCGCTCGCCACCGGGCGGCGCTCGCCGACGTGGTAGCCCAGCATCTCGACGTGCGGCGGCGAGTTCTCCGGCGCCAAACCGGTTACGGTGACGTCGGCATCGGCCACGTCGTCCATGCGCGACTGCGCAGGGCCAACGTTGTGCGTCTGCTCGCTTTGCTTCAAGCCGAAGCAGGTTTCGAAGAAGCGCTTGCATACGTCGGTGTCGCCGACCGCGATCGCGGAATGGTCGATCCCGAGGAACAGCTCGCTGCCGCGCCGCTCCCGCCAGTGCCCCGGGCCGTTGTCCTGGGGGAAGGCCAGCAGTTCGAGCGGGTGGCCCTCCGTGTCGCGGAACTTGAAGGCCTCGATGCCTCCGGGCAGCGTCACCGGGCCGCCTTGCGAGATCGGCGTGTATCGACCCGTCGCTTCGAGCTGCGCGTAGGCTGCGGCCATGTCGGAGACGATGATGGCGAAATGCTGAAACCACAGGTCCGAGCTGGTGCTGCCGGGCGGGTAAGGCTTGCCTGGCGGGTCGAACTGCAGCAGCGCGATCTCCTGCTCGCCGAGCGTCACTACGACGTGGCGGCAGGTCGAGCCGGGGATACCCACGAGGTCGGCGAACGGCGCGTCGTTCTCGCCGCGCGCGGTGGCGACGAAGCCGAAGGCCTCGACGAAGAAGCGCTCGCTCTCGAGGAGGTTCGACACGACGAGGGCGAAGCGCGCCACGCGCGTAATGGAAGGAGTCTGGTGCATCGGCATGGCGGCGTAATCCCCGCGACGTTGGTTAGCGGCTGAAGCCGGGCGCGGTGCCGTCGTAGGCGGGCGTCGAGGACACAGGGTGGGTGACGGCGTAGTCGACCGAGGCGAGCGGCGCGCCCAGCACGATGAGGCCAAGGCCGCCGACGAGGCCGAAGTTCTTGAGGAACTCCCAGAAGTGGCTGCGACCTTTGCTGTCCTCGTTCTTCGAGAAGAAGTCGCCGTAGGCCCAGAACTGATGGTAGAGCAGGGCGGTTACGATGCAGTAGAACGCCAACAACGCCGCCGCCGCGCGGTCGAGCACGCCGATGATGATCAGCAGGGAGCAGCCGGTCTCGACACAGATCGCGGCGATCAACAGCAAAGCGCCGCCGGGCAGCGGTCCGTCCGTGGCCTGCTTCAACGCGTTCTTCCAGTTCAGCAGCTTGTCGAGCGTCGAGAAGGGAAACAGCACGACTAGGCAGATGCGCAGGATCAGGGGTGCGACAATAGACAAGGGCGTGGCCTTCCCGGCTCGGTGTAGGATTGTCCGGCAGGCCAGACGCGCCGGGCGCAACGCGCGACGGTGCGGAAAGCTCACGGCGTCGCGCATTTTCGGATGCGCCGCGCCGTGCTGCGAGACCGGCGCGGACGATCGGCGGATTCATGCACCAGGACCACTACGACGTCATCGTGATCGGCAGCGGCCCGGGCGGCGCGACGGTGGCGCAGCGGCTGGCGCCGACCGGCAAGCGCATCCTGATCCTAGAACGCGGCGACTACCTCAAACGCGAGCAGCAGAACTGGGACACCGCCGCCGTCTTCAACCAAGGCCGCTACAAGGCCAAGGAGACCTGGTACGGCGTCGACGGCAAATCGTTCGGGCCGATGGTGCACTACGTCGTCGGCGGCAATTCAAAGGTCTACGGCGCCGCTCTGGTGCGGCCGCGCCGCGAGGACTTCGGCGTGGTGCGCCACCACGGCGGCGGTGTCTCGCCGGCTTGGCCGATCGGTTACGACGATCTCGACCCATACTTCCTCGAGGCCGAGCGGCTCTACCACGTCCACGGCGAGCGCGGCGAGGACCCGAGCGAGCCCAATTCCGAGGCGCCGTATCCCTATCCAAGGGTCGAACACGAGCCAAGACTGGCCGCGCTTCACGATTGTCTGGCCAAGCAGGGCTTGAAGCCGTTTCATCTGCCGCTCGGCATCCTGCTCGACCAGAAGCCCGGCACCGGCGATGCCCTGCCGCACAGCCCCTGCATTCGTTGCGCCGCCTTCGACGGCTTCCCCTGCCTCACCAACGGCAAGGCGGATTCGCAGATCGTCTCGATCGACCCGATGGTGCGCTTCAACCGCAACGTAGAGCTGCTCACCGGCGCCTACGTCTCCAGGTTGGAGACGGACGCCTCCGGCCGCACCGTCACCGCCGTGCATGTCACCCGCGACGGCGCCGAGGAGCGCTACAGCGCAGACATCGTCGTGGTCGCCTGCGGTGCCATCAACTCGGCGCTGCTGATGCTACGCTCCGTCGGCGGCGCCCATCCGGACGGGCTCGCCAACGGCTCGGGTCACGTCGGGCGCAACTACATGCGCCACAACAACTCGCTGCTAATCGCGCTGACCCGCGAGCGTAACGACACGCTGTTCCAAAAGACGCTCGGCCTCGCCGACTTCTACTTCGGCAACGCGGAGTTCCCGCATCCGATGGGCTTCGTGCAGATGTGCGGCAAGGTCCATGGTACGCACCTGCGCGGCGAGGTGCTGCCCTCGTGGCTGGAGTTCCTCTCCAACATGCCGTTCGAGGCCGTGGCGCACCACGCGCTCGACTTCTGGCTGTCTTCCGAGGACCTGCCGGACCCGGACAATCGGGTGACGCTGGCACGCGACGGCAAGGTCACGTTGGCGCTGACACCCAACAATCTGGAGGCGCATCGCCAGCTGCGTGCCGCGACCAAGGTGGCGCTGCGCCCGCTCGCGCCGCACATGCTGTTCGTTCACAAGGACATCCCGATCGAGGGCGTGTCGCACCAGGCCGGCACGCTGCGCTTCGGCACCGACCCGCGCGCCTCCGTGCTCGACGTGAACTGCAAGGCCCACGAGGTCGACAACCTCTATGTCACCGATGCCGGGTTCTTCCCCTCGATCGGCGCGGTGAACCCGACGCTGACGATCGTCGCCAACGCGCTGAGGGTCGCCGATCACCTGAAGCAGCGCCTCGGCGCCACGGCAGCCCACGAGCCGGC
>CAXTQM010000107.1:0-2466 GCA_964246205.1 uncultured Beijerinckiaceae bacterium
GGCCAGAATCTACACCCCGATCGGCGCGGCCAAGCTGAACTATGTCGACTTGCGTTTGTGGCTTGCCGAAACGCCGAGGTTGATCGCCGACTGTCCAGCACAACAATTGCACGAGTTCCCGCCATCGAGCGTTAGCGACCAATCACAACTGGACCGCTCGGCAGCCGGACCTAGCAATCGGCCCTTGCCGCCGGGTGCGACAAGGGCCTGGGTAACGGTTCATTCCTTCTTAGGGAAACATTGAAGTCAGGCAGCGCGTACGCCGCCGACGAAGCGGGTCACCTCCTGCGACAGCTGTGAAGCCTGCTTTGACAGGTGCCCGGCTGCGCTCAGCACCTCGCTGGCCGCCGAACCCGTGTCGTTTGCCGCACGGCTGACACCCGCGATGTTGGTGGTTACGGTCTCGGTGCTCGCCGCCGTCTCCTGCACGTTGCGCGCGATCTCCGCAGTCGCCGCCCCCTGTTCCTCCACCGCCGCAGCAATGGCTGCGGCGATCGCACCAACCTCCTCGATCACCGTCACGATGTTGCTGATGGAGCCGACGGCCTCGTTCGTGGCTGTCTGCACGTCGCCGATCTGTATCTTGATCTCCTCGGTCGCTTTCGCGGTCTGTTGCGCCAGGCTCTTCACTTCGGACGCGACCACCGCGAAGCCCTTGCCCGCCTCGCCGGCGCGCGCGGCCTCGATCGTCGCGTTGAGCGCCAGCAGGTTCGTCTGGCTGGCGATCGAGTTGATCAGGCCCACCACGTCGTTGATCTTGCGCGCGCCCTCCGCGAGCGCCCGCACCACGCCATCGGTACGACGGGCATCAGCAACCGCGTTCTCACTGACCCGAGCCGCCTGCACCACTTGGCGATTGATCTCGCCGATCGACGCCGTGAGCTCCTCGGCTGCCGCTGCCACCGTCTGCACGCCGGAGCGGGAAGCCTCCGCCGCCTGCGCCACGGCAGATGCCTGCTCGTCCGTCGAGGCAGCCGTTGCCGACATCGACCGGGCGGTGGACTCCATTTGGCCCGACGCCGAGGTCAGCGAACCGACCGCCGTCGCCGCGGCCATCTCGAAGTCATGCACCAGTCGCTCCAGACGCGCCGCACGCTCTTCTTTGGTCTTGCGCTCCACTTCGCCCAGAGCGGCGAGCTCGTCCGCCTTGATCATGTTGTTCTTGAAGACCTGCACGGCTCCCGCCATCGCGCCAACCTCGTCACCGCGGTCGGTGAACGGAACCTGGACCTTCAGATCGTGCTCGGCGAGTTTGCGCATGGACGCGGTCATGCCGCCCAGCGGACGCGCGATATGCCGGATCAGTGCGAAGGCAATCGAGCCGCTCATCACCACAGAGCAGAGAAGCCCGCCGATGAGGAACCACCATGTGGAGTGATACACCGCGAGGCCCTGCAAGCCTGCCGCGATCCCCGTTCTTTTGGAGTACTCGACGTCGCTCACAATGAAACCGAGTAGCGCGTCCAGGTCCGTCTTCGATTGACCGACATAGGCCGCATAAGCCTGATCGGGATGTCCCGCATCGACGTCGCGGATGATCTTGGCGACATCCTCCTTGTAGGCGGGCCAACTGCGATCGAAGATGCTCGTAAATCCATCGTGCTCCTGACCCGGATCGATCAGGGGTTCATACGTGCGTCGGTCAGAGTCAACCTCCTCCTCGTGCATCGAGATCTTGGCCGCAACCTCGCGTCGCGTGGCCTCGTCATGCGCAAGGATGTAATGTGCCTCGAAGCGACGCACATTCTCGATCCCGATGGCAAGCGAGCTGACCTCCTGCGTCGACGGCAGGTAATCGTCCCGCATGGACGCGGCGGATGTCTCCATGACCGACATCCGATTGATCGCGAGCCCACTCATTGCCACCGTGATCAGGGTGAGCGCGGCGAACCCTGCGCTCATCTTTGCGCCGATGGATAGAGAGCGGTTACGCTCCGTGCGTGACAGAGAATGATCGTGCGTAGTGGACATCAAGTAGCTGCCTTTGACTGACTTCAGCGGAAGGTTAGGCCGAGAACGTTAAAGAACACCTTTCATTGCTGCCGTAAGAGGCTCGGTCCGCTTAACATTTTCTTGACGAACATACCGCATTCTACGCTCTCCAACGCCTCGATGACGGCCCGATGCCGCAATGACAGGGCCAATCATTAGTCGTCATCAGGATCGTGCGGTTCCGCTGCACGTGACTTACAACGGAGCGACCTACCGATGGACGATCTGCTCGCGGACTTCCTTACCGAGGTAGCCGAAGGCCTCGGTGAGCTGGACAACGCGCTCGTGACGCTCGAGCGCAACGCCGACGACGCAGCTACGCTCTCGCTGATCTTTCGCCAGGTTCACACCATCAAGGGAACCTGCGGCTTTCTCGGCCTGTCTCGTCTCGAGCGCGTGGCTCACGCCGCAGAGGACGTTCTCGGCCGCGTGCGCGACGGCGAGCTTGTCGCGACGCCCGAGATCGTCGACCGC
>CAXTQM010000107.1:2476-6904 GCA_964246205.1 uncultured Beijerinckiaceae bacterium
CGGCGATCGACTGCATCAAAGGTATCGTTGCCGGTATCACCGAGAGCGGCGGCACGGAACTGGAAGGCGACGACACCGCGCTGATCGCCGAGCTGCGCGCGATCGCCGACGGCAACCGGCCGGCAGCCTCGGTGCCGATGCAGGACCCGTTCGCCACTCCCGACATTGCCGACATCGTCCTCGCGACAGCTTCCGCACCCAAGAGCGTCCGCGCGGCACCGGTCGAGGCGCAGGTCGCGGCAGGCTCTGCAGAGACCTCGGCCACCGTAACGGAAGCCATCGCTCCCGCCGCGAAACCAACCGAGGCGAAAGCCGCCGAATTGAAGGGCGGGGAGGCTGTCCTCGCACAGACGATCCGTGTCGGCGTCGAAACCCTTGAAGGTCTGATGACCCTCGTCGGCGAACTCGTGCTCACCCGCAACCAGCTGCTCCAGCTCTCGCGCTCCCAAAGCGACACCGCGCTGGTGATGCCGCTGCAGCGCCTGTCACGCCTGACGTCGGAGCTGCAGGACAGCGTCATGAAGACGCGTATGCAGCCGATCGGCAACGCCTGGAACAAGCTGCCCCGCCTGATCCGCGATCTTGGCGTCGAGCTCGGCAAGCAGATCGAGCTCGACATGCGCGGCGCGGAGACCGAACTCGACCGCCAAGTGCTCGAGCAGATCCGCGATCCGCTCACCCATGTCGTCCGCAACGCCGCCGATCACGGGCTCGAAACGCCCGCCGAGCGCCGCGCCGCCGGCAAGCCCGAGGCCGGCCGCGTCAGCCTGCGCGCCTTCCACGAGGGCGGCCATGTGGTCATCGAAATCTCGGATGACGGCAAAGGCCTCAACATCGATCGCATCCGTGCGAAGGCGCTCTCGTCCAACCTCGCGACCGAGGCTGAGCTCGCCGCCATGACCGACGCGCAGATCCAGCGCTTCATCTTCATGGCCGGCTTCTCCACCGCGGCGCAGATCACCTCCGTCTCTGGCCGCGGCGTCGGTATGGATGTCGTGCGCACCAACATCGAGCGCATCAACGGCACGATCGACATCAGCAGCGTCGTGGGTCAGGGCACGGTGCTTTCGATCCGCATCCCACTGACGCTTGCGATCGTGTCGGGATTGATCGTGAAGTCCGCCCGCGAGCGCTTCGTCATTCCCCAACTGAACGTGGTCGAGCTCGTGCGCGCCGGCAACGGCGGCGAGCCGGGTGCGGTCTGCGTGAACCGCATCGGCGGCACCAAGATGCTTCGTCTGCGCGACCAGCTGCTGCCGCTGGTGGAGCTCGCCCCCGTGCTCGGCCTCGCCGACCCGAAAGAGGACGATACGGCCGGCGTGATCGTCGTCGTGCAAGCCGGCGGCGCCATGTTCGGGATCGGCGTCGACGACGTGTTCGACACGGAAGAGATCGTCGTCAAGCCGGTCGCGACCCCGCTGCGCCACCTCACTTTGTTCAGCGGCAACACGATCCTCGGCGACGGCGCCGTGATCATGATCCTCGATCCGGGCGGGCTCGCGCGCACGGTCGGCGTCGATGCCAGCCCCCGCAAGATCGCCGAAGCACAGAACCAAGCGGCGGCCGCCAAATCGGCCGCGACAATCAAGATGCTGCTGTTTCGCACGGGCGATGGCGTCAAGGCGGTGCCGCTCGACGCTGTTTCGCGCCTCGAGCTGATCCGCCGCGCCGATATCGAGGGCGGCTTCGGTGCGCGCTGCGTTCAATATCGCGGCCACCTGATGCCGCTTGTCGCCCTGTCGGAGAGCACAGGCAACGAACAGCCGGTGCTGGTCTTCAACGAGAACGGACGCAGCGTCGGCCTGATGGTCGAAGAAATCGTCGACATCGTCGAGCACGAGGTGGTGGTCGAGCTCGCCGCCGCCGAAGCGGGCATCGTGGGCACCACGGTGCTGGCCGGCCGCGCGACCGACGTGATCGACCAGGCCTACTGGCTCGGTCAGGCGAGCCGGCTCTGGTCCGGCGCGCTCGCAGGCCGCGCGTTTGCCGCCCCCGCCGCGGCCAACGCCGCCGAAAACTTTGCCTGGGGAGAAGTGGCATGAAGGTCGGGGGCACGGAAGCTGCGGGCCTGAAAGAGCGGGCCACGACGGAGCCCAGCAGCGCCTGCTGCGTCCTGTTTACGCTGCACGGCCAATTATGTGCGCTGCCGGTCGAGCCAGTTCGCGACATTCTCGACCGCTACGAGCTCACACCCGTTCCGCTCGCCCCCTCGGAGATTGCCGGGCATCTCAATCTGCGCGGCCGCGTCGTCACCGCGGTCGACCTCCGCCGCCGGCTGCCTGCACATGGCAAGCAGGCCGTGGCCGACGCCACCAGGCAGCGGGCGATCGTCGTCGAGGAGCAGGGCATGCTCTACGCATTTCTGGTCGATGACGTGCGCGAGGTGCTCGAACTTTCGTCCGATCTTCGCGAGTCGAGCCCGTCCTCGCTCGACAGCGTGTGGAGCAGCTTCGCGTCCTGCATCTACCGGATGAACGATGGCCTTGTCGCCTTCCTCGACCCGACACGACTTCTCAACTTCACTCCGCAGGCGGCCTGAGACATGCCCGATATGACATCGATGCCGACCAACTATGGTCTCGTGGTCGATGACAGCCGCGTGATACGCAAATATGCGCGGCGCGTCATGGAAAGTGCCGGGGTCGAAGTCGGCGAAGCGGAGAACGGCCAGGTGGCGCTCGACGCATGCCGCGCACGCCTGCCCCACTTCATCATTCTCGACTGGAACATGCCGGTGATGACCGGGATCGAGTTCCTTCGGGCGTTGCGCGCCGAGTTCGGCCCCGACAAGCCCGAGGTCATCTTTTGCACCACTGAAAGCGAACTCGGGCGCATCATGGAAGCGCTCAACAACGGCGCGCAAGAGTACGTCATGAAGCCGTTCGACGAGGAGATCCTGCTTGGCAAGCTCGGCCAGCTGGGTCTGCTCCGATGAGCGCGACGAAACAGCCCCCCTTCATCGCCGCACGTCCGGTGCCCGTCTCCACCGGCAGGATCCGTGTCGCTGTCTGCGACGACTCGCTTGTTGTGCGCGGCGCGATCCTGCGCATCCTTCGCAGCGAACCCGGCATCGAGGTCGTGGGCCAGGCCCGCAACGGCGAGGAGGCTCTGAGCCTTGTTCGATCCCATCTCGCAAGCAATCCGATCGAGGTGATCGTGCTCGATATCGAGATGCCGGTGATGGACGGGCTCACCGCCCTGCCGGCCCTGCTCCAGCTCGACCGCCGCCTCAAGGTCGTGATGGCCTCGACGTTGACGCGCCGCAACGCCTCCATCTCGCTGCAGGCGCTTCATCTGGGTGCTGCCGACTACATTCCGAAGCCGGATGCATCGGGTGTTGCCAACAGCGCGCAATTTGCGGCCGACCTTCTCGCCAAGATCCGCGGCCTCGGCCAGATGCGACGCCGCATGCTGGCACCGGCATCACCCGCGTCCGTAGCACCGTCGGCCCCGACGACGACGACGACGATCCGCGCGCCGCGCGCCGGAAGCCGCCCCCGCCTGCTCGCGGTGGGCAGCTCGACCGGTGGCCCCAACGCCCTGTTCACCTTCTTCAAGGCGCTGGGCCCGCGTCTTCGCGTGCCGGTGGTGCTGACCCAACATATGCCGGCGAGCTTCATCCCGCTGCTCGCCGAGCACATCACCAATCTCGGTGGCATGCCCTGCAGCGTTGCCCGCGAGGGCGAGCCGCTTCGGCGCGACCACATCCTGGTGGCACCCGGCGACCGGCACATGCTGATCCGCGCCGACGGCACCACCTTGCGTGCGCAACTCTCCGACGAGCCGCCCGTCAATTTCTGCCGCCCGGCGGTCGATCCGATGCTGCAAAGTGCCGCAGAGGCATGCGGGCCCGGTGGCGTCCTTGTCCTGATGCTCACCGGCATGGGTCGCGACGGGCTCGCCGGCACGCGTAGCGTTATCGAGCGCGGCGGCGAGGCCATCGCGCAGGACGAGGCGAGCAGCGTCGTCTGGGGCATGCCTGGCGCGATCGCACAGGCCGGCCTCTGCCGCGACATTCTCCCTCTGAAAAGACTTCCAGCAGCGATCGCGGAGCTGGTCGGCTCATGAGCACAACCACACGTCCCACTTCCTCTGCGATCGCGGGCGCGGCCGCGCTCAAAGCCGCCTCACCGAGCTTGGCCAGCGCCAGCCCCGCCACGATCGAAGTCCTGGCGAGGATGATCCAGAGCCGCTCGGGCATCGCGCTAGATGCGAGCAAGCTCTACCTGCTCGAAAGCCGGCTCGAGCCGGTCATGCGCAAACACGGTTGCGCCGACCTTGCCGCACTTGCCGGCCGTGTCCGCACCGCATCGGATGCGCTTGCGGGCGAGATCGTCGACGCGATGACGACAAACGAGACGTTGTTCTTTCGCGACGACAAGCCGTTCAAGCATTTCCGCGAGGTCGCCCTTCCGGCCCTGCACAAGG
>CAXTQM010000107.1:6914-7805 GCA_964246205.1 uncultured Beijerinckiaceae bacterium
GCCGGCCACGAGCTCGGGATGGTCGAGGATGTGGCGGGCCAGCGCCTGCGCGCCTGGTCGGCCGCCTGCTCGTCGGGCCAGGAGCTCTACTCGCTGGCGATGACGCTGGCCGAAGCGCGCCCGCTCATCGGCACGCGTCAGTTCGAGCTGCTCGGCACCGACATCTCGCCGACCCAGGTCGCGCGTGCACGCAGCGCCACCTACTCGCATTTCGAAATTCAGCGCGGCCTGCCCGTGCAGATGCTCGTCAAACACTTCGATCGCAGCGAAAACGGCTGGCAGATCAAGGCGCCCCTCCGCGAGGCCGCGTCATTCCGCCACTGGAACCTGCTCGACGATCCGGCGCCGCTCGGCCGTTTCGACGTTGTGTTCTGTCGCAACGTGCTGATCTATTTCGATCAGACGACGAAAGCCCGCGTGCTCGCCGGCATTGCGCGCCAGATGGCGCCGGACGGAGTGCTCTACATGGGTGGATCCGAGACTGTGCTGGGGCTCAACACGCCCTTCAGCGGAACACCGGGTGAGCCCGTCTTTCGGCTGCATAAGAAGTAAGATCCCGGGGGCGCCTCTGGCCCGTGCCTCCTCTCCATCAGGCAAATCCAACGACCTCGTTCCTCCTGCGCGGTCGAGGGGCCGAGGCCCCTGCCCGACCGTCCGGTCACGATCTGCTCAACCGGCCGGACGTCGCGCGCCGCCGTGACCGGTGGCGGTGATATCAGGTTCGGGTTGATCCCTGCCGCCTGATCTTCGTCGACATCTTCGTCGATGGAGTCGAGACCAGAATGACGCCGTCGCGTGGTTGGCGGATGTGGGGAACGCGCCTGACCGGTTGCGTGCGGCACGAACGCTGGAAGACGCCTACCTTGGTGGCAGGATGGCGAGGACGCGCTC
>CAXTQM010000108.1:0-7716 GCA_964246205.1 uncultured Beijerinckiaceae bacterium
GGTGCGGGAGGCGGCGGCAGCAGGGCGACGATCGAGGGCCGGCCGCCTTGCGGGTCGGCGAAAGCCAGCGCCAACGCGAGCCCTCCCAGAACGGTCGCGGCAACAACGCCGGCGGCAGGCACGACGAGCCGGCGCCGTCGTCGCGGCGGTGGCGTCATGCCCAGCGGGGCGTTCAGGTCCATCCAAGGGTTCTCGCGGTCGTGGCGCGGCTCCGATTCGCGAAGGCCAGACGCATCGTGCGCCGAGCCGGAGAGGTTCGCAAGGCTGGGGCTACGGCGTCGCGCCTTCCCCGTCATAGCCGAGCTTACCCCGACCATGACCGAGGGACGTAGGTACCTTCTTCGTCAGCGGGATAGCAGCGGTTTCGCGTGAGTCGCTGGGACAAGCCCGGCCATGACAACCGAGAACCAGCGACAAAGCCTTTACGCGTGCTCCTTCTGGTAATCCTTCACATCCGCGAAGGCGATCTCGGGCCAGCGCTCGGCCTCGTAGGTCAGGTCCCACACCGCCGGCGCCATGAACACCGGCGAGCCGTCGAGGTCGGCGGCCATGGACGAGCCGTGCGCGCGAGCGAACTTCTCGATCTCGAGCTTGGCGCCGGTCATCCAGCGACAGAGCGTGAACCGTGTGCTCTCGAACGACACGTCGAGGCCGTATTCCGCCTTCAGACGGTCGATCAGCACGTCGAGCTGCAGCGCGCCGACGACGCCGACGAGCGAGCCGGAGCCGTCGACGGGAATGAAGAGCTGCACGACGCCTTCCTCCGCCATCTGGCTCAGCGCCTCGCGCAGCTTCTTCTGCTTCATCGAGTCGCCGATCTTCACCCGGCGCAGGATCTCGGGCGCGAAGCTCGGCACGCCGCGGAACACCAGGTCTTCGCCCTCGGTCAGCGTGTCGCCGATGCGCAGCAGGCCGTGGTTGGGAATTCCGACGACGTCGCCGGGCCAGGCCTCCTCGGCCAACTGGCGGTCCTGCGCGAAGAAGAACTGCGGCGAGTTCAACGCCACCATCTTGCCGGTGCGCACCAGCTTGGCCTTCATGCCGCGCGACAGCTTGCCGGAGCACACCCGCATGAAGGCGATGCGGTCGCGGTGGTTCTTGTCCATGTTCGCCTGGATCTTGAACACGAAGCCGGTCATCTTGGCCTCGTGGGCCTCGACGGTGCGGCTCGCCGCCTCCAGTCCGTGTGGCGGCGGCGCAAACTCGGCCAGGGCATCGATCAGGTCGCGGATGCCGAAGTTGCGCAAAGCCGAGCCGAAAAACACCGGTGTCAGGTGTCCCTCGAGGAAAGACTCGCGGTCGAACTTCTTGAGACCGGACGAAGCCAGCTCGATCTGCTCGACGGTGTCGATGAAGTCCTGCGGCTTCATCAGCCCTTCGATGTACGGATCATCGGGACCGTCGACGGAGACCGCCTCGGCCTCGTGGTCGAGCCGGCGCACCAGCTTCTTCTCGAGGTCGTAGGTGCCGACGAAGCCCCTGCCCTGCCCCAGCGGCCAGGTGATCGGCGCGACGTCGAGCGCCAGCGTCTTCTCGATCTCGTCCAGCAGGTCGAACGGGTCGCGCGTCTCGCGGTCGAGCTTGTTGATGAAGGTGACGATGGGAATGTCGCGCATGCGGCACACTTCGAAGAGCTTGCGCGTACGCGCCTCGATGCCGCGGGCGGCGTCGAGCACCATGATCGCCGAGTCGACCGCCGTCAGCGTGCGGTAGGTGTCCTCGGAGAAGTCCTCGTGGCCCGGCGTGTCGAGCAAGTTGTAGACGCAGTTGCCGTACTCGAAGGTCATCACCGAGGTGACGACGGAGATGCCGCGCTCCTTCTCGATGCCCATCCAGTCCGAGCGGGTCTGCCGGCGGTTGGCCTTGGCGCGCACCTCGCCGGCGAGCTGGATCGCGCCGCCGAACAGCAGCAGCTTCTCCGTCAAGGTGGTCTTGCCGGCGTCGGGGTGGGAGATGATGGCGAAGGTCCGCCGCCGGGCAACGGGATCGGAAGCCAGATGAGGTGACGCCGCAAGGGGGTGCGCGAGGGCGGATGAGGTCATGGGTGGTGGTCGCAAGGGGCCGGGCGGAAGTCAACGCTCAGTGCGTTCCGGCCCCGCCACGAGTGGCCGCGCTTAGAAGCTGTACTTGAACCCACCGTTACCGCTAAAGTCGTCGCCGCCGGGCCGGTCGAATGTTGTTGTCGCGAAGGCGACCAGCGAGAGCGATGGCGTGATCGGCGCCGCCAAACCGGCGCCGACGCGGCCGAACGGCCGGCGCGAGTCGAGCGCGGGAACACTCAGCGTGTTGACGATCAGCGGTGCCGAGGTCGCGCCGTATTCGATGATTCGGCCGTCGCCGATGACATTGCTCTCCACCGTAAGGTTCAGGTAGGGCTCGATGCGCGTGGTCCGGTACGTGAATGGGAAACGGATCTGGGCGCCACCGCTCGCCACAAGCGTGTCTTCGATCTGCTGGCCGACATTGAGCGTGAGGACCGGGTCTCCATTCTCGTTGAAGTCGTTGATCTCGCGCGGCCGTAGAGCAGGCCGGCGATCGGACCGACGCGCATGCCGGAGGTGTCGAAAAGCCGGCCCACCTTACCACCGGCGACGAAGGTGCTGCCGTGCGGCGACGACGAGATCGGGTCGACCACGCCGGGCCGCGTGTTGCGGTAGTCCTGAACGCCGCCGGCGACCAGGCCTTGAGCGAAATAGTTCGTAGTCGCGACCGTGCCGTAGAGGCCGAATTGGTACGAGGCGCCGTTGGTCTTGCCGTTGCCAGTGGCGATCTTGAAAATGGAATTCTCATAGTTGAAGGCGCCGCCGACCAGCGCGTAGTCGGTCAACCGGTACTCGGCGCCCGCCGTCCCGCCGACCGAGGTGAGCTTGAAACCGGCGCCGGTGGTGGTTCGCTCGCCGTCGGATACGTCGCCGTCCGCAACCAGGTAGACCGACAAGCGATGGTCTTGCGGCGGGCCGAGCATCGGATGTGTTGAGAAGTCAGCCAGCTCGCGTTGCGGGGCGAAGCCGCCCGTGGTGCCGCCACCGAACATGTCCATGCGGCTGAACAGGGTTTGCGCGAAGGCCTGCTCGGTGCTGGCGCCGACCGCGGCCTGGACCGGCAGCGTGGACGGCGCCTGGAGCCGGTTGACGATGTACTCGCCCAAGATCGCAAATCCGGCCGAGGTGAGGTGGACGCCGTCGACGTAGAAGAGGTACTGCGCCTGAAGGGCGGGATTGCCGGTGCAGGCGAGAGGGCACGCGCCGGTGTTGCTGATGCCGTAGACACCGGGTCGGGCAGTAATTTCCCGTACAAGCAAGGCCTCCGACGTACTCGACACGCACCGCACTACGGGCGAGTGTGGCGAAAGATGTCTCGAGATCGAGATTGTAGTTCGCACTGAAGGCCGAGCCGACCGCGGCGGTCGGCAGGCTCGATCGTGAGGGGACCTGCCCCGAGTCCAAAGCCGTGTAGACAATCGTGCGCGCGCCGTCGGCAACGAGCGTGTTGATGCCGTTGAGCGCCTGGGCGGCGCTGACCGCCGCGGCGGCGGGGACGCCGCCCAGGGTGCCAGTCGTCTGGTAAGCGAAGCCGTCGTTTATGCCGATGGTGAGGAGGACAAGGTCGGAGGACGCGACGCGCGCTCCCGATGCGGCGAAGCTCGCGATTTCCTGAGAGAATCCAGGAAACGACGCGACGACCACGTTCGTGGTGCCGGTCGTCGCGCCACCAATCGCGTAGTCGGCCACGGGTAGATTCAGGATGCCGGAGACGGTGTCGACGTAGTTTGACCCGCCACTAAGGCGCCCAGTCGGATAACGGGCCAGGAATCCCTGGTAGGCCGCGGAATTGGCCCCGAACTGTTGCTTGACGAGCGCAAGCGCGTTGCCGGTGTCCGCGTAGCTGTCGCCGAACGCCTGGATACCGGTAAAGACCTGCTGCGCCGAGGCTGGCTTTATCGGACCTGCCGCCATCAAGACAAGTGACATCACGGTCGCGATTGGAGTGTAGACACTCTTCATGGGGGCGCTTGCCTCGGAATATTACACGTCCAGCCGTACCGCATTCCTCATCGGCGTAAACCTTCCAATCTCCATTTTGATTGGTATGATATTCTAGAGACATCAGTTTAAGAAATGATACGTATTTACAGGCAGTCCTGCTCGGAGTCTGCCCGGAGCTCCGCCGCGAAGCCGCCGGCTCTCTTCGCCAACATTTCCCAACGATTGCGGCCAAGCGATCCGAGTTGAAGGTTTGCTGACGGCTCCGCGCTCGACGATCTGCTCGCCTAGGGCCTTTCGCATCAATGGGGTCCATGACGCCTCTGGAGGCGCTACGGGCAAAATTCGAATGAAAGGGGCAGGGCCTATGTTTTTCGTGCCGGTCCGTGCCCTAGGCGGCGCGCTGCCGATTGCGCAGGTCGCGTCTCGCGGCCTTCTCCTCCGCGGGTTTAGCGGAACAGCCAACCGTGGACACGCCGCTACCCCCTTGGCCGCGTCTGCGATAGCCTCGCTCCGCCGAAGCAGGTGCCCCGAGCCAGTGCGACGTCTCCTGAAGTTCCTCCACGTCATGGGCGCCATCGGCCTCATCGGCGCGATGGCCTCGCTGCTCGTCCTCTCCAGCGTCGCGCCGCCCCCGACGGCGCTCGCCGGCTATACCGCAGTGCGCGGCGCGATGAGCACGATCTCCTCCTGGATCTTCCTGCCGTCGCTCGGGCTGAGCCTGATGGCCGGGCTGCTGGCGATCGCCTTCAACCGCGCCTACCAGAACGCCGGCTGGGCCTGGGTAAAGCTCGTCACCGGCCTGTCGCTGTTCGAGGGCGGGCTGCAAGGCATCCAAGGTCCGATGCAAACCGAGGCGGAGCAGAGCGCCGCCGCGCTGGCCGGCCACGCCGATGTAGCCTCGCTGACGCTGTCGCTCGGCGCCGAGCGCGGCACGCTGTGGGTGCTGCTGGCGGTGGCCATCGCCAATGTCGTGCTCGGCATCTGGCGGCCGAAGCTCAGCCGCATTCCGGACTGATCCTCCGATCAAGCCTTGCGGCAAGGCAGCGCATCCGCTTGGACCTGAGAACCTTCGACAGGTCCGAAGCTTAGCCGACCGGCCGTCAGCGGACGGCGACGATCAGGGAGTGAGACATGCCGCAGTTCGAGGCGACCATCAAGCATCTCAAGGAAGGCGTGAAGGGCTTCACCATCGCCGCCGCCGTCAAGAACATCGAGGGCTGGGAGGCGACGCTGGAGAAGTCCGAAGTCTCCGGCGCCAAGACCATCCACGGCAATCTGGAGCGGCTGAAGAAGCTGCTGCAGGCCGACGAGATCGACGGCGCCAAGGTCAAGGATCTCATGGTGAAGCTCGGCGAGGAGACGGTGCGGCTCGCCGGCAAGGCGGACGGCAAGAACGCCGAGAAGATCAAGGCATTGGGCGAGGCCGTGGGCGAGATGGCGGAGAAGGCCAAGGCCGAAGCGTAGCAGACCGCTGCCGGCGCACCGCCGCCGACCGTTTGGCCGGCGGTGTTTCCGTTTGCTCAGGAGCCGGCGGTCTGCCGCAAGACCGCGCGACTTGCCGTGACGCTGATGCTTAGCATGCGCGTCGTCGTCGTGTGCCATCGAGCGGGTTTCAGGCGCCTTAGTGCGTTGCGAGGTCCAGGAGGCGACGATGACGCGCTCCGCCATTGCCCTGACGGCGCTTTTCCTCTTCGCCATCCCTGCGTCGGCGCAGGACGCCATCACCAACTGTTCCTATTGAGGTTCGCTCGACGGCATCGTGGTAGCGGAGACGCGTCGCCATGTTCAGATGGTTGGCTTGACGTTCATTCCAACAGACGCCCGAAGGGCGAGCCTTCTATCCTTAGAGTAAGAAGGGCGCCGGCTATCTAGTCGGTGACAATGGTCGGCGCGCGCTCGGGCTGATCTACGGATGTTAGTCTACATCGCGCGACCGCCGCGTGGGAGCCGCTAGACCCTGGGTGGCGGCTTGTGGACGAGGAAACTCGGGATGTGAGCAGCGAAGACCTGAGTGCGCGGACGGTGTCGTCCTCGAGGTGATCGACTGACGGTGCCGCGCAGCGTATCGGCAACGCGCGCCTATTCAGCGTAACGCGATTCCAGCAGGTCGACCTCGCGCACCATGCGGCGCAGCATGCCGTCTTCGAGTTGGGCTTCGCGGCGTAATCTGTAAAGCGCGTCGCGCTCGGCCCGGAGCCCGGCGAGGCGCAGGCGGCGCTCGATGCGGATCAGCTCGCGGAAGCGGGCGCGAGCCTCGTCGCTGCCTTGGGCGAAGGCGGCGCGGCGGCTGTAGCGCTCCATCGCACGGTCGGCGGCCTCGGCGTAGAGGCTGTCATCGACGTCGGGGTCCTTCTTGGTGGCGCGGGCGAGCAGCTTGACCTTCAAGGCCTCGACGGCATCCATCGCCGCCTCGCCTGCGACGTGGCGGGCGCGGTCTTCCTCGGCGTCGCGCGGCGGCTCCGGCGGCAGCCGCAGACGCCTGAGCAGGCCCGGCAGCAGCAGCGTCGCCAACAGCAGCGACACCAGGATGACCATTACCGCGAGGAACACCGCGAGGCCGCGCGCGGGAAACACACGGCCGTCGGGCAGGAAGAGCGGCAGCGTCAGCACGCCGGCCAGCGAGATCGCGCCTTTGACGCCGGCCACCGTGGTGGTGGCGACGAGGTGCCAGGTCAGGCCCTGCGGCGCCTCGCCGGCGAAGCGGGCGCGCAGCAACACCAGGCGCAGGGTCACGTAGACCCAGGCAAAGCGCAGCGCCAGCAGCGCCGCCGTGATCGCCACGACGTAGAGCGGCAGCACGTAGAGCGCCTGGCGGTCTCCGGCACCGACGACATGGGCGGCCTGCCCAAAGATATTGGGCAGCTGCTCGCCGAGCAGCACGAAGATGGCTCCGTTGGCGGCGAGTTGCACCGTGTCCCAAACGGCGGCACGGCGGATGCGCGTCGGCGCCAGCGCGGCGCCGGAGTTCTCGACGTAGTTCATGGCGATGCCGGCCGTCGCCGCCGCCAGGATGCCGGAGACGTGGATAGCCTCCGCCGAGAGGTAGACGGCGTAGGGGATCAGCAGGGAGAACAGCGTCTGCGCGCCGGGGTCGCGCGCGCCGCGCGTCAGCACGCGGTTCTCGAGGAACGTGATGGCATAGGTCACCGCCACACCGACGACCGCGCCGCCGAGCGCCAGCCAGAGGAACGACAGGACGGCGGCGCCCAGCGAGAATTCGCCGGATACGGCGGCGGCGATGGCGAAGCGCAGGCAGACCAGGCCCGAGGCGTCGTTCAGGAGGCTCTCGCCCTCGAGGATGTGCATCAGCCGGCGCGGGATCGGCGCGCCGGCTGCGACGGCGCGCACCGCGATCGGATCGGTCGGCGCCAGCACGGCGGCAAGCGCGAAGGCCACCGCCAGCGGCATGCCCGGGATCAGACGGTTGATGAAGAAGCCTATGCCGACGACGGTGAAGATGACGAGGCCCAGCGCCAGCGCCAGCACGGTGGCGCCGTCGCGCTTCAGGTCGCGCTTGGGGATGCGCCAGCCGTCGAGGAAGAGCAGCGGCGGAAGGAATACCAGGAAGAAGATGTGCGGATCGAGCTGGACCGAGGGCACGGGTCCGACCGCCAGCGCCACGCCGAGCGCGATCTGCACCAGCGGCGGCGGCAGCGGCACGAAGCGCGTGATCCACTCGCCAACGAGCACGGCGAACAGCAGGGCGAGGGCGACGGTGGCGGTTTCCATG
>CAXTQM010000109.1:0-7695 GCA_964246205.1 uncultured Beijerinckiaceae bacterium
GACAGCGCCGGCGGCGATGACCGTCTCCGGCCTGTGCTGCCTCGCCGCCGGCGCTGTCTGGGGCGGGCCGCCGGCGCTGGTGATCGCCGTGGCGCTGGTCTGGGGCTTTGCCGTCATCGCCGATTCCGCGCAGTTCTCGGCCATGGCCACCGAGCTGAGCGATCTCGCCTCGGTCGGCACGGCGCTGACGCTGCAGGTCGGCATCGGCTTCGCCCTCACCATCGTCTCGATCCGCCTCATGCCGCTCGTCGCCGGCGCCTTCGGCTGGCGCTGGAGTTTCCTTCTGCTGGCGCCGGGCCCGCTGATCGGCGCCGTCGCCATGCTGGCGCTGCGCGCCCACCCCAGGGCGACGGCCATCGCCGGCGGACGGCGCTGAGCGTTATCGCCGCAGCCGCGTCCACACCTTGTCGATGAGCCGCAGCGCCGGCGCAGGACAGCTCGGGGTGAACACGATTCTGAGGCCCGGCGGGAGCTTCAGCTCGGGCGCGTTGCGCATCGCCGCATTCAAGTAGGCGTCGCTGCCGGAGACCGCGTTGGCGTAGTGCGTGAAGTTCGAGGACACGCCGATGTTCTCCGGCCGCAGCATGAAGTCGAGGAACAGCCTGGCATTGTCGATGTCGCGGGCGTCCTTCGGCACGGCGAAATTGTCCATCCAGCCGGAGACGCCCTCCTTGGGGAAAACGAAACGGATCGCCGGGTTCAGCGCGCGGGCGCGGGCGGCGTCGCCGTTCCAAACCTGGTGCATCAGCGCCTCGCCCGAGGCCAGCCGCTCGATGATGCCGTCGGAATTGTAGACCTCGACGCTCGGCCGCTGCGCCTCGAGCAGCGCGTCGACCTTCTTCATGGCCGCCGTCTCGGTCTGGCAGGGCGCCAGCCCGAGATCGAGCTCGGCCAGCGACATCACCTCGCTCGCCGCGCCCAACATGCCGACCTTGCCGCGGGCCTCGAGCGGCGGGTCGAACAGCGAATTCAGCGAGTCGAGCGCCTCCGGCACCTTGGCGGTGTTGTAGGCGTAGGCGGTGACGCCCCAGTGGAACGGCGCGGTGTAGGCGTTGGCCGGATCCCACGCCGGCCCGCGCCACCGCGCCTCGACGTTGGCGAAGTGCGGCAGCCCTCCGGCGTCGATCTTCCGCAGCAGGCCTTGCTCGATGAAGATCGGCACGAAATCCGACGTGATCACCACGACATCGTAGTCGGCGGAGCCGCCCTTCAGCTTGGCCAGCAGCGTCTCGTTGGAATCGTAGGTGTCGACCGTGACGGCGATCCCGGTCTCGGCCTCGAACCTCTTGATCAGCTCCGGCGCCGTGTAGTCCGTCCAGGTGTAGATATAAAGGTGTCCGCCCGCCGCCTGCGCCGGACCGGCGAAGACGAGCAGGGCGGCGGCGAGGGCGAGGCGGCGCATCGGCGTTTGCAGCACCACCTCCACCGCTTGGCGAGCCGGGGCGTATCCGCGTCGCCGACATCGCGCCGACAATCCCGTTGCCATTTTTGCCACATCCTTCGGTTGGTGGGGGACACACCCCCTCGCGAGCGCCCCTTGCCTTTTTGCGGCGCGGATGCGGCGCGCCCGGCTCACGAGACCCGCGGCTGGGTAGAATGACCGAGTCTAGCGGCGGTTGCTCGGCAATGCCGCGAGGGATCAGCGAACCTCGGGTGAATGACGGCATTCATGGCCGGCATTCGGTATCGGTGGAGTCGGCGCACCATCGTCGCGGCGTCGCGGGCCCTCGCGAAGCGATCTCAAACCTTCGCAAAACCTGCCCAGGTCGCGAAAAGCCGCGGCCAGGCGTGGTCCTCGGTGCCGGGTAGCCCTAGGTTGAAGCCGTGGCCTCCGGAGCGGAACACGTGCAACTCCACCGGAACGTGGACACGGCGCAGCGCGGAGAACATCAGAAGGCTGTTCTCGACGGGGGCGATCGGATCGTCCGCGGCCTGCGCCAGGAACGTCGTCGGCGTATCGTCGGAGACGTGCTGGGGCACCGACCATTCCGCGCTCAGCTCGAGGCTTGGGTCGGCGCCGAGCAGCGTCAGCGTCGAGATGCGCGTGCGAAACGGCGGCATCATCGTAAGCACCGGATAGATCAGGGCGGAAAAGTCCGGTCGCGCCGACTGGTCGTCGGAGGCATCCACCGCCTTGTACCAGTCGGTGTCAGGCTCCACGGACACCATGCCGGCGCAATGGCCGCCGGCGGAATAGCCGATGATGCCGAGCTGGGACGGGTCGAGCCCGAGATCCGGGGCTCTGGCCCGTATGACACGCATCGCCCGCTGCGCATCCTGGAACGGCGCCAGCATCGGCCAGCCGGCGTTGGGAAGGCGATAGTACAGGACGAAGGTGGTGACGCCGTAGTCGTGCAGCCAATCGGCCGTGGTCTGGCTTTCCTTGGCGATGCCGATACGCCGATAGCCGCCGCCGCCCAGGATCAGCACCGCTGCGCCATTGGGTTTGGCCGGCCGCTGCATCACCATGCGCGGTGCGACGATGTTGGCGACCGCGCCCCCCGCAGCGACCTGCTCGATGCCGCCCGGACCGGCGCCGCCGGGCGGTCGGGCGGGCCAGAGGGCAATGGTCACGGGCTCAGGCAATTCGGGCCGCGGCCGCTCGTCGGAGCGGTGCTCGGCCTGCATCATGGGGCGCTCCGCACCCTCGTCCGGCGTATATCCGGCGGGCTGGGCTTTCGCATGTCCCGACGCCGTCAGGGCTGCAGCTCCAAACAGCAGGTCGCGTCGATCGACGGGCGGCAAGCTGGTCTCCGGACGCTCAGGGTGCCGTCACATGCCCGACTTTCGCGTCCAAACCAAGAGCGGCCTCCGATCAGGCCGACGCTTCGGCTCCCACGCGCGCTGCCGCGGCCCTGGTCCGGCCCGGAGCCGCCGCCTTGGTCGCTGCGGCCGGCTTGGCGGACTTCGCAGGCTTGGTGGAGGTGGCCGACTTGGCAACATTGGCGGGCTTGGCTTTAATGGCCGGCTTCTTCACGGCCTTGACGACCACGCCTGGCTTTCGGTTGACGGCCAGCTCGGCCTGAAGCCAATGGCGCTCGGCATCGCCCTCGCGCATGCCGGCGGCAAGCCAGAACTCGTAAGCCTGAAGTCGAATTTGCTGTTCGATGTCCATGGTGTCGATCCTCGCATCGAGCGCGCGAACGCAGCCCCGAGATCGTCAACAAAGCCGCCTTTGGTTAAACATTGGTTAATGCCGACCCATCGAAGCAATTGTTTGCCTTCATCAAATCTTCTGCAAAAGCAGGATCGCGGCAAACTTTACGATCCGGTCACACGTATAGTCACACGATCGGCGCAAACGCGCTCCAGCGCCGTCAATGCCGTCATCTTAATCAAGTCCGTACCATGTCTGATATCTATCGTGCCTCGCTGCGAGCTAAGTACGACAGCCTCATGCGAGTCATATCCGGCGACATGGGCTTCGGCGCCGAGTTGACTGCATTGAGCCAAGTCAGCTTGGAGCTTGTGCATAATGGCGCCGAACAGGCCATTCTGGAGTGGGCCTCCCGGCGGGTGGAGGCCAAGGAGTCCCTGCGCCCGATCACAAATTTACAGCACCTGCTGGATGAATATTGTGCGATCGCCGATCACCTTTGATGCAAATCAGAAGATTGTCGTCGTATACAGAAGCTTATCGACGCCGCTTCGGGTTGTTGAACAATTTGTAGGCGTCTTGTCGTGTCGTTGCTCGTAAATTCGACTCTTGGCGGAGCGCCGCCCGTGCGAGCTTTTGCCTCGCTTGCCGCGCGTCAGCACCCATCGTCCAGTCACGCGCCGCTGGAGACACCCATGAGTTTCATCAACGCGCTCGCTCTCGTCCTCTGCATCATCGGCGGCATCCTGACCTACCTCTGCCTCGGGCCGCTGGCGGGCTGGATCCTGATCTGGGCCATCTTCATCGCAACCGCCACCGGCGTCGCCCTCGGCGGGACGCCCGAGGCCTTCAAGAACCTCGTCATCTGCGGCATTGCCGGTGTCATCATCGCCTGGATCGGCTCGATGATCATCCTCGAGGTGCCGCTCGCCGCCTCGCTGACCCTGCCGGTCTGGGCCGCAATCGTCGTCGGCATTACGACCGGCTGCCTGGCGCTGATCGCCAACATCCCGCTGTTCCCGGCTATCCCGGCGACCGTTGTCGGCTACGCCATGACCTTCGCGCATCTCCTCGGCAACCCGAGCAAGCTGCTAACCGTCGACAACCTGACGGGTGCCACCTACCTCAACCCGGTGATCAGCATCAGCCTGTCGATCATCGTCGCTGCCGGGTTCGGCCTCGTCTCGCTCAAGCTCGCCACAATGCTGTCGAGCCGATCGACCGCGGCTTCGCCGGCTCCCGCCGAGTGATCTAGGCCTAGAGTCGGGGAGCGCGCGCGACGCGCCCCCCGGTCTGCGGTGCCGGTACGCCCGTCGTCTTCGGAAATCCGAGCGGCAGGCCGCGAAGCGAGCGTATCGCGAGGAAGGCGAAGCATTCCGCCTCGATCGCGTCGCCGCGCCAGCCGACAGCGTCGGCGGTGTGCACGACACAGCTCGTCCTCTGGCCGAGTTCGGCCATAAGCGTCGGGTTGTGGCGACCGCCGCCGCAGACGATCATGCGTGTCGGACGTCGCGGCAACATGTCGAGCCCGCAGCCCACCGCAGCCGCGGTGAACGCGGTCAAGGTCGCAGCACCGTCCTGCGGGGACAGACCGTCCGCCATCGCAGCGGTAAAACTGTTGCGGTCGAGCGACTTCGGATAGGCTGCGGTGAAGTAAGGCTGGGCCAGGAACCGCCTTAGACGCTCCTCGTCGACTTGACCGCCGCGTGCGATCTCGCCGTCTCGGTCGAAATCGCCCAATCCATGCCGGCCGATCCAATCATTGAGCGGCGCGTTGGCCGGCCCCGTATCAAATGCGTGGAAAGCCTCGCCACCGTCCCACCAGGTGATGTTGGCGACGCCGCCGAGGTTGAGCACCACCGTTTCCGGTCCGGCCGAGATGCCGCGTAGCAATGCGACATGGTAGGAAGCCACCAAAGGAGCGCCCTGGCCTCCCGCCGCCATGTCGGCGCTGCGAAAGTCGTGGACCACGTCGATGCCGAGGCGACGCGCCATCGCCGCCCCGTCGCCAAGCTGCCGGGTGCGCCCGAGCCGACCCGGCTCCGGCGCGCGGTGCAGCATGGTCTGACCATGGAAGCCGATAACGACGACGTCGTGCGCCGCCAGCCCGTGCTCCTCCATGAAGCGCGCCACCGCCTCGGCTTGCGCCGCCGTTAACGCCGCCTCGGCTTGCGCGAAGATCATCGGCTCCGGCCCGTCGAACTGCCAATCGCGCGCGGCGGCGAGAGCCTCAGGCAGCAGGGTCTGCACCGTCTCGGGATAGCGAGCCAGCTGCCACGGCCCAAAGGCCGCAACAGTCTCGCCATCGGTGCGCACGGCGGCGATGTCGATGTTGCCGTCCAGCACGGTGCCGGTCATCAGGCCGATGGCCCAACGCGATGCGTGGTTGTCGAGATCCGGCATGACGCGGCTCATAGACCGGCGGCGGAGCCCCTGTCCTCAGATAAACGACGACGCCCGAGCATCGCCTCGTACGCGAAACGATCGCGCTCTTAGTAGCGGCAGTAGCGGTGACCGTTACGATAAAAGCAGCGACGGCCGTAGTAGCCGCGGCGCGGCCCGATTCCGAGCGCGCCGTTCACCGTACCGACACCGGCACCGACCGCTCCGCCGACGACGCCGCCGATAGGGCCGAGCGCACGATCGCCGGCATTGTAGCCGCGCTCGGCACCGCCGACGAGACCCTGGGCCTCGGCCGATATCGGGACGACGACCGCCGCAGCGACTGCGAAGGCAAGGGCGTAGCGCAACATCTCGTGTTCTCCTCGGTGTGCTGCAACCGGCAGCCCGGCGCGCGGTTCCTCTACTCCTCGACCGGCTCGCCGGCGGCGTTCCAATCCAGCATGCCGCCGGCATAATGGGCGACGAGGTCGGTGCGGCCGCCGTCGCGCGCCCGCTCTAGGGCCACCAGCGAGCGCTTGCCGGAGCGGCACGACAGCACCACGCGCTTGCCCTGCTCGGGATGCGGGAGAGCATCGATGTCGAAGCTTTGCAGCGGGTTCAGGATCGCACCGGGGATGTGGCCGTCGGCGTATTCGTTGGGCTCGCGCACGTCCACGAGGCGAATGGTACCGTCGGCGAGGCCGCGCTTCAGCTCTTCGCGGCCGACGTTCTCGAGGGTGAAGGTATCGGCCATGCCATGCTCTTCCTTGTCAGGGTCGTCGGGACCATAATCGCCGTCGTGGTGGCGTCCAACCCTTTCGGGCGCGCGGAGAAGCCCATGGTCGAGTTCGCCCGTTCGACGATCGACGACACCGACCTCGCCAAATACGACCGGCTCGGCGAGGAATGGTGGGACGAGAACGGTCCCATGGGGGCGCTGCACAAGTTCAACCCCGTGCGCGTCGGCTGGATCCGCGACCTGCTCGCGCGCGAGATGCCCAAGGATGGTAGCGAACCCGCCAGGCCGCTGGCGGGCTACCGCCTGCTCGACGTCGGCAGTGGCGGCGGCATCCTCTGCGAGAGCCTGGCGCGGCTCGGCGCCGACATGGTCGGCATCGATCCCGCGCCCAACAACATTGCCGTCTCAACACGGCATGCCAACCTCGAGGGGCTGAAGGTCGCCTATCATTGCACCACGGTCGAGACGCTGGTGCCGCTCGGCGAGCGCTACGACGCCGTGCTGGTGATGGAGGTGATCGAGCACGTCAAGGACGTCGCCGGCTTCCTGCGCGACGCCTCGCGCATGGTGAAGCCCGGCGGCCTGCTCATCGGCGCCACGCTCAATCGCACGATGAAGAGCTATGCGCTGGGCATCGTCGGTGCCGAATACGTGCTGCGCTGGCTGCCGGTCGGGACCCACGACTGGAACAAGTTCGTCACCCCCGACGAGTTCGAGGGCCACCTCGTGCGCGCCGGCCTGAAGCCGCTGGCGCGCGCTGGCGTCAGCTTCAACCCGCTGCGCAACAGGTGGCACCTCTCGAAGGACCTCGGCTGCAACTACATGCTCGCGACCAAGCGTCCGGCGGGCTGACACTGGAGCGGCGTTGACTTCGCCCGGCGCCCCGCCCTACATCGCCGCTCGCCCGACGGCCCCTCTCTTCGAGGGTTCGCAAGGGAACGTGGGGTTCGACGCGTCTTGCGAAGACGCACAGGGCCACGAGCCACGGCTGCCCCCGCAACTGTAAGTGGGAAGCGGCGGACGCATCGATGCCACTGGGTCCTCGACCTGGGAAGGCGGCGCCCGCAGCGTTCGACCCGCGAGCCAGGACACCTGCCGTCACGACGAAGCGCGAGCGACCGGCGGGGTGCCCGGTCGCCGACCGGCCGCCCGCATTGGGAGGTGCGGCGCGTTCCCGCGCACCCGGACACGCGGCCCATGCCCGACGCCTCGCCCTTCGTGCAGCCCATGCGGCTCTACGTGTGCATTACCTGCCGCGACGCCACCCACTCCGCGGATGCGCCCTCGGCCGGCACCCGCCTGCACGCCGCCCTGCTCGCCGCCGCGACAGACCCGGCGATCGAGATCGTCGGCGTGGAATGCCTCAGCGCCTGCAAGCGCCCCTGCGCGGCCAGCTTCACCGCGCCGGGCAAGTGGACCTACGTCTTCGGCGACCTGCCGGCCGAGAACGCGGCCGCGGTCCTGCTCCACGGCGCCC
>CAXTQM010000110.1:0-1354 GCA_964246205.1 uncultured Beijerinckiaceae bacterium
GGGCTGCGCGCCGCAGGGGTGAGGCTCCGGCCCTGCGCGCTCAGGCACGGACGAGAACGACACCCAGGACCAGAAGCAGGGCCGGTCAGCCGGACTGCCGTGAACGGGTGCGATGTCAGGCCCGACAGGCCGATCTGGTCGAAGATCAGCGCGCCGAGCATCTGCCCGACGACGGCCAGCGCCAGAACGGCGGCCGCGCCGAGGCGAGGCACGGTGAGGATGGCCGTGGCGACGAAGATCGCGCCGAAGACGCCGCCCGTCCATGCCGACCAAGGAACGCGAGCGACGATGGCGGTGGTGGGCCGGGGCTCGGCGAAGACAACCACCGCCGTGAGCATCACCAGCGTGCCGACGGCGTAGCTGACGACGCCCGCCCACCAGGGCGAGGCGAGTTCGCCGCGCAGCTTGGCGTTCAGGACTTGCTGCAAGGCGAGGCTGACGCCCGCGCCGACGACGGCGAGCGTGGCGAGCACGTTGAAAAGGGTGTTCGACATCGGCGGTCTCCAGCGAGACCGCGTTATCGAGAGCGCTCATCCCTTCGTCTGGAACGTTTGTGACCAGCCTGCGCGATAGCGGCCCGGCGTGACGCCGAAGAGCCTGCGAAACCAGCGCCCGAGATGGCTTTGGTCGGCGAAGCCGGCGTCGAGCGCCACCTCCGCGAGATCGCCGCCGGCCCTGAGCTGGCTGCGTGCCTGGTTCAGCCGCGCCGCAACGGCGTGGGCGTGCGGCGGCATGCCGTGGTACCGGGCATAGGCCCGCGCGAATCCCTCGCGGCTCATGGCCTCGCGAGCAGCGGACTCGCCGACATTGCGACACAGCGGCTCCGGCAACGCGTTATGCGCTAGACCGAAGCGGTGCCTGTGGACGACCGCCATCAGAGCGGACGAATCGATCCCGCGCGCCGCGATCGGCATCCGCTCCGCCTCCTCGATCATCGCGGCCTGCTCGTAGTTACCCGCTGGCACATAGAAGTTCAGGCAGGCGACGCCGGAAGGCTCGGGCGTGGAGCGGTGGACGGTGCCGGCTAAAATCAGCGTCCAGCGCCCTGGCCCGAGCTCCACGATTTCGCCGCCCATCCAAAAGCGACGCTGTCCGGAGAGGACGAACGTGATCTGGTCCTCGTCGTGGAAGTGCGGCGGCAAACCGACATCGCGCCCGTACACGGCGCCGGCCTCGACGACGTCCGGTTCGCCGCTGGGTTGGTAGCTCCATCCGGACGACGGATGATCCGATCTGACAGCTTTCACGTCGCCCCCGCCCGCGGCAGGCTCACGCCGCCGACGAGCCTGGTGATCTCCGCCGCGGCTGCAGCCACCAGCGGCCCGAGGCGCGCTACCTTGGCGTCGTCGAGGCG
>CAXTQM010000110.1:1364-7669 GCA_964246205.1 uncultured Beijerinckiaceae bacterium
CGGGGGGGGGGGCGTGCGCGCCCGGGGTGGGGGGGGCGGGGGGGGCCCCCGGGCCGGAGACCGACAGCCCGGCGACGGGGTCGCCGAACTCGTTGAAGATGGCGGCGGCAATGCAGCGCATGCCAGGGTTGCGCTCCTCGTCGTCGAGCGCCCATCCCCGCACGTGGGCGCGAGCCAGGTCGGCGAGCAGCGCCGCCGGGTCGGTCAGGGTGGTGGGGGTGAAGCGCTCCAGCCCCTTGGCGGCGAGCACGCGCTCGACCGCGCTCCGCGGCATCTCGGCCAGCAACGCCTTGCCGATGCCGGAGGCGTGGGCGGCGCGCCGCTCGCCGGAGCGGAAGAAGGCGCGGATCGGCTCCGGGCTCTCGACCTGGGCGACGAAGACGATCTCGCCGCCCTCGAAGATCGCGATGTTTGCGGTCTCGCCGCTTTGGGCTACCAAGTCGGAGAGGATCGGGCGGCCGACGGAGGCGATCGAGTAGCGCCGCTGGAAGGCCTGCCCCGTGCGGAACGCCTCGACGCCGATCGCCCAGAGCTGATCGCGTTCCAGAAACTCGACGTAACCCCGCGCGGCAAGCGTCTGTAGCAGCCGGTAGGCCGAGGACGGCGCCAGATCCACGCGCTTGGCGAGGTCGGATAGCGCGATGCCGTCGCCCATCGCCAACACGTCGAGCAGCTTCAGCGCGCGGTCGAGCGCCTGGACGGCGCCGCCGTCACTCGACATGGCGCTTCGAGGACGGCCGCGCTGACGGCGCGGGCTGCCCGACAAATCACTGGAAACGTTTTCCGCTTTCGCCATCGCGCCATCAGAGAAAAAGGAGTTTAGACGCGAAATCAAGGGGCAGCGGTTTTCCTTGCGCGCGCGAAAAAGCTTTTCGGAAAAATTGACAGCCCCTCGCGCGAGGATCATTTTGCGGCGCAATAACACGGTGCCGCGGACGAAGAGGGAACGCATGGGCAGGGTGGAGAAGAACGGTCTGAAGGTCGAGCGCGTGCTCCACGATTTCCTCGCCGCCGACGCCCTGCCCGGCTCCGGCATCGACGAGGCGACCTTCTACGCCGGTCTCGCCGACCTCGTCGCCACCTCCGCCGGCCGCAATCGCGAACTGCTGGCTGTGCGCGACGCGCTGCAAAGCAAGATCGACGCCTGGCACGACGCCAACCGCGCCAAGGCCTGGGATCAAGCCGCCTACATGGGTTTCCTGAAGGAGATTGGATATCTCGCGCCGCAGCCGGCGCCACGCGCCATCCAGACCCAGAACACGGACGAGGAGATCGCCGATATCGCCGGCCCGCAGCTGGTGGTGCCGATCAACAACGCGCGCTACGCGCTCAACGCCGCCAACGCGCGCTGGGGCAGCCTCTACGACGCGCTCTACGGCACCGATGCCATTCACGAGGACCGCGGCGCTGAGAAGCGCGACAGCTACAATCCCGTGCGCGGCGCCCGCGTCGTCGCCGAAGCCAAGGCGGTGCTCGACCTCGCCGCGCCACTGCTCGCCGGATCGCACGCATCGGCCACGCACTACAAGGTCGAGAACCGCAAGCTCCTGGTGTCGCTGATCGGCGGCGCCGAGACCAGCCTGATCAATCCCGGCCAGCTCGACGGCTACCGCGGCACGCCGAGCGACCCGAGCCTTATCCTGCTGTCGAACAACGGCCTGCACCTCGAGATCGTGATCGACCGGCGCAACGCGATCGGGCGCACCGACGCCGCCGGCGTCGCCGACATCATGGTCGAGTCCGCGCTCTCCACCATCATGGACATGGAGGACAGCGTCGCCGCGGTGGACGCTGCCGACAAGGTCGTCTGCTACCGCAACTGGCTCGGCCTGATGAAGGCCAGCCTCCGCGAAAGCTTCCAGAAGCACGGCGAGACGCTGCACCGCGTGCTGAACGGCGACCGAACCTACCGAAGCGCCAAGGGCGGCGAGCTGAAGCTGCCCGGCCGCTCCCTTATGCTGATCCGCTCCTCCGCCCACCACGTCTTCACCGATGCGGTGAAAGATGCCGAGGGTCGCGAGATCCCCGAGAACCTGCTGGACGTCATGGTCATCGCGACGGTCGCCCGCCACGACCTCTACGGCGATCAGGCGCTGCACAACACCCGCTCGGGCTCGGTTTACATCGTCAAGCCGAAGATGCACGGGCCGGACGAAGTCGCCTTCGCCGACGAGGTGTTCGGCCGCGTCGAGGCATCGCTCGACTTGCCGAAGTACACGCTGAAGATGGGCATCATGGACGAGGAGCGCCGCACGTCGGCCAACCTCACGGCCTGCGTGCTGGCCGCCGAGCACCGCGTGTTCTTCATCAACACTGGCTTCCTCGACCGCCCCGGCGACGAGATCCACACGGCGATGGAAGCCGGGCCGGTTGTGCGCAAGAGCGTGATGAAGACCACGCCCTGGATCGCCGCCTACGAGGACATGAATGTCGACGTCGGCCTCGCCTGCGGCCTGCCCGGCCGAGCCCAAATCGGCAAGGGCATGTGGGCCGCACCCGACCAGATGGGGCTGATGCGTTCGATGAAGCGCACCCATCCCGAGCAGGGCGCCAACACCGCCTGGGTGCCCTCGCCAACGGCGGCGACGCTGCACGCGCTACACTACCACGAGGTCGACGTGGCGGCGCGCCAGGCCAAGCTGCGCAACCGCAAGAAGGCCGAGCTGGCGGACCTGCTGACGATTCCGCTGGCGCAGTCGAACTTCGACCCGCGCGAGGTCACCCAGGAGTTGGAGAACAACGCCCAGGGATTGCTCGGCTACGTCGTGCGCTGGATCGACCAGGGGGTGGGCTGCTCCAAGGTGCTCGACATCAACAACATCGGCCTGATGGAGGACCGCGCGACGCTGCGGATCTCCTCCCAGCACATCGCCAATTGGCTGCGCCACGGCATCTGTTCCGAGGACGAGGTGTTGGCGGTGCTCAAGCGCATGGCGGCGGTGGTCGACAAACAGAACGAGGGCGACCCGGCCTACATGCCGATGGCCCCCGGCTTCGACGGCCCCGCCTTCCACGCCGCTTGCGACCTCGTCTTCAAGGGCCGCGAGCAGCCCAACGGCTACACGGAATACATCCTCACTGACCGCCGGCGGGAGGCCAAGGCGAAGCAAGCGGGCGGGTTGAAGCAGGTGGCGTAACCTTCTGCCTCTCATTCCTGACCTTGAACGACGAGTGCTCCTTCGAGTGGCGGCTCCGCTCGTCGCACATGGCAACGTTTTGTTTCGCGGAGCTCACGCGAACGGCCGAAACGCATCGCGTTCTCACCCCGCCTCGCCGGAAAAGTCGGTGCCATGCACGAAGAGCCGGATCGCATTTGGCCAGGCGCCGGCATGAGCGGCGAAGACATGCGCCATGTGAGCCTTGCGCCAATTCTGCTCGCCGGCCGAACTCACGAGCGGGCCTTCGACGCCGATAGGGTCGAGCTGCGGACGGATTATGCAGATGTGCCCGGGCTGGACGTGGGGTCGGCAGTCGTCGTCCTCGTCCCCGGCGGGCTCGGCGAAGCCGGCGACGACCAGCTTCCCGGCTTGTGCGGCGGCGACCGCGGCGACCGTCGCTCCATCGTCGCCACTCGATCCCAGAGGCTGCCAGCCGAGAGAGGAAGCCTCGTCCGGCGCATGGATGAAGTGCTCCCCGTCCAGCCAGTGCACCTGCCGGTTGGCAAGCAGCTCCTGCGGATAGTCCGGCGGCCGCAGCACGTAGATGCCGAGCCGCTCGGCGAGTGCCGCGACGAAGGCGCTGCAATGGGAGGCCGCCTCGGAGCCGTCGAGGTTCGGGGCGTCGGGCTCGCCGTTCTCCCAGTTCACGTGATGCCCCGCGATCCAGAGGCTTTCGACGTCGAGCCCGTCGAGGAAGGCGGCGAGCCGGTCCGCGCTATCGTCCTGGCTCATGCCGAGGCCTCCAAACCTGCTTTTGGTGGCATCCCAACGGATGAGAGGCTAGCGAGACCTTGGTCGAACGCGGCGGGGTGATCACCCTCCGTTGAGCCTCGATCCGCTCTTCTCCGCCACCATCATCGTCAGCTGCATCTCGACCAGGCCGCCCGAGGCTTCGCCCTTCTCGCCGTTGGTTCCGCCGCCGACCACGATGCTCGGCACGATCGGCGTAGGTGCCCTCGCGCAGGATCCTGCGCTGCGGCTCTTCTGCCCGCCGGCGGCGAGGAAGCCGCGCGTGTCCTGGAAGTCGGCAGCCTCGGCGTTGGAGGCGAGCGTCTGCGTTTGCGGCAGCGCGGCGCCGTCGCGGGCGGAACACGTAGCCGATCTGCCCTTGCGGGATGGTGACGAGCGGCACGGTGTGCACGCGGTACTGAAATGGGCGGAACAGGTGGTAGCCGCCGCGAAGCACCTCGGGCTGGAAGCCGGCTTCGCCCGCTAGCGCGATGAAGCCGGACCGTACCGAGCCGTGGCGCGCGCTCCACTTCTTCTCGAGGATGCCGATACGGTCGTTGGGAATGTAGCGGACGGGTCTTCCGAAGACCAGGACGAGCAACCGAGCGCGATTAAGCCTGCCGCGATCATCGCGACAAACAGAAGGACAGGAATGGACATGAGAACGTCTCGCGGCCTATTGGGTCAATGCTTCTCCCGCTTTTCCGGGCGGGTCAGCGGACCGTCGCGACCAATGGCTGATGCGGTCACTGCGAAAGTAGACTAGTTTTGCGAACCCCGGTACCGCGAAATCAAGCCCTGGGCGTGTGCCTGGGTGAACTCTCCATCGTCGCAAGCGAGCGCGATCGTCGCGGCCTATGCGACGATCGAACAGGGTGCAGCTCAGGGTCTTTGCGTCCGTGGCGAACGAGGCGACGTGCAGGTCTTCGCAAAGGGAAGCGTACCTCGGGCCTCGACAAGCCGCGTTGCGAAAGGCGTCTACCGTCCGTATCTTGAAGGTGATGCCAGAGGAGTGCCAATCGGCCATGGATACCATGACGATCACGGAGAGCGTGCCGGTCGACATCAGCGTCTCCGCGGCGAAGCGGGTGGCCGAGATCCTCGCGGCCGAAAAACCGGGATCAGCCCTGCGGGTTGGGGTCGACGGCGGCGGGTGCTCGGGCTTCCAATACACCTACGACATCGTTCCGGGCGTGCGCGCGGACGATGATGTCGTGATCGAGCGCGACGGCGCCACCGTGCTCATCGATACGACCTCGCTCGAGTTCCTGCGCGGCTCGACTATCGACTTCGTCGACGACTTGATGGGCTCGATGTTCAAGATCCACAATCCGCAAGCTACAGCGTCCTGCGGCTGCGGCACGTCCTTCGCCATCTGAGCCGTCTGCGACGGAAATGTCGCGGCACATCATTTGCGGCGACCCGGCCTTGCGTCCCTATCGTTCGCGCTCGACAAGCTTCGCGATCCGCGAGGCCGTGACATGCCACCTTTGAGTCCGAAGCTCGTCTTGCTGCTGTCGACCACCTTGCTCGGGTTCGTCCCCTCGCTCGCGTTTGGCGGCATAGGCGACCTCCCGGGCAAAACTGTGCCGCAGCCCGCGGTGAAACCGGAGGCCGCCGCCAAACCGGCCGGCAGCGCCAAGGCGGACGGCATCGTGCTGACCGAAGGCTCGGCCACCCTCCGCATCCCGCACATCGAGGTGGTCGGCTCGACGTTGTCCGACGGCGACCTCGCATCGCTTTTCGCCACCAAGGATCCGAAGGCGCTGGAGGCGCGATTGCGCATGCTGGACGCTGCCTCGATCGTGATCCCAGAGATGACCAGCGATCAGAACGCGGGCGGCACGGAGGTCCACTTCACGCAAAAGCAGGTGCTGCTCGCCGACATTCACGGCGGCCGGGCCGCGACAGGCAGCGCCGCCTTCGCAACGCTCGCCATGAAGGACGGCAAGACCGCCACCAATGTTTCGATTGGTGCGACGACCTTCAAGGGCCTCGACCTCGCGCAGGTGGTCCATCTCTCCGCCGGCCCGCGCGCCGATGATGCCGAGGCGCAAAAGCCGCTGTGCGACGCGGTCGCGGTCGATGCCGTGTCGATCGGCAGGGCGGCCCCGGACGCCGTGCCAATCACGGTCGCCACGATCCAGCTGAAGGGTTTGATGGGACGGCCGCTGAAGACGGAGCCTACGGCGAGCGCCGGCGACCAGGCGGATGCGGCCACCTTCGACGACATCGTGCATTCGTTCTCGGCCGAGCTCGTGCAGGCCGACCATGTCGCGCTTGCGGGACCGGTGAGCGGCTCGACGAACGGGCTCAAGAGCCTCGCGCTCGAGCACGTCGCGGCAAACGGGCTCGGCGGCGGTAAGCTCGCCCGCTTCGAGCTGAACGGCCTCGTGGTCGAGGGCAACGACAAACAGC
>CAXTQM010000111.1:0-4625 GCA_964246205.1 uncultured Beijerinckiaceae bacterium
ATCGCCGCATCTACGACGTCGCCTCGCAGCTGATCCGCGCCGGCAAGGTGGCGACGCCGATCACGCTGAAGACCTTCCTGGGCGACGGCGACCTCGGCGGCATCACCGTGCCGCAATATCTCGCCCGGCTCGCGGCGCAGGCTACCGCCATCATCAATGCCGAGGATTACGGCCGCACCGTTCACGACCTCGCCACCCGTCGCGACCTGATCCTCATTGGAGAGGACATCGTCAACGGCGCCTACGACGCGCCGGTCGATGTCTCCCCGCGCGAGCAGATCGAGGAAGCCGAGCGCAAGCTGTACTCGATCGCCGAATCCGGCCGCTACGACGGCGGCTTCCAGCGCTTCTCCGATGCGCTGACCTCGGCCGTCGACATGGCGGCCAAGGCCTTCGAGCGCGACGGCGGCCTGTCGGGCATCGCCACGGGCATGAGCGACCTCGACCGCATGATGGGCGGGCTGCAATCCTCCGACCTCGTGATCGTCGCCGGCCGCCCCGGCATGGGCAAGACGGCGCTCGCCACCAACATCGCCTTCAACATCGCCAAGGCCTACGAATTCCGCCAGAAGCCCGACGGCAGCCACGAGACCGTCAACGGCGGCATCGTCGGCTTCTTCTCGCTGGAGATGTCGGCCGAGCAGCTCGCCACCCGCATCATCGCCGAGCAGAGCCAGGTCGCCTCCTACAAGATCCGCCGCGGCGACATCACCGAGGGCGACTTCCACCGCGTCGCCGAGGCGGCGCGCGAAATGCAGCAGATCCCCTTCTACATCGACCAGACCGGCGGCATCTCCATCGCCCAGCTCACCGCCCGGGCGCGCCGTCTCAAGCGCCAGCGCGGGCTCGACATGCTGGTGGTCGACTACCTCCAACTGCTTTCGGGCTCCAAGTCGCGCGAGGGCAACCGCGTGCAGGAGCTGACCGAGATCACCACCGGCCTCAAGGCGCTGGCCAAGGAGCTGGCGGTGCCGGTCGTGGCGTTGTCGCAGCTCTCGCGTCAAGTCGAGTCGCGCGACGACAAGCGCCCATTGCTCTCCGACCTGCGCGAGTCCGGCTCCATCGAGCAGGACGCCGACGTCGTGATCTTCGTGTTCCGCGAGGAATATTACCTCAAGAACAAGCAGCCGCGCGAGGGCACCGAGGAGTTCCTGACCTGGCAGACCGACATGGAGCGCGTCCATGGCCGCGCCGAGGTGATCATCGGCAAGCAGCGCCACGGCCCGACCGGCACGGTGGAACTTGCTTTCGAAGGCGAGTTCACGCGGTTCTCCAACCTGGCGAAAGAGGACCATATGCCGGTGCCGCGCTGAGGGGTGTTGACGTCGACGCCGCCATTCCGGAACGCCGCAAGCGAACCCGGAAGCGACACGCTCGATCTCGGGGGATGAGTTCACCGGTATCGGCTCTTCGCTGACGGCCCGTCTGGAATGACGAGTCTTTGGCCATGCGCGCTCGGCACGCCCGTCGCCATCGCTCCGCAACCCCCTCCTTGACGCCGTCTCCGCCGCGTCTCCATATCATACGGCCATGCGTCACCCCCATCCCGGCCCCGCGACCCGATGAACGTCATGTCGCCCAAGCTGGCGAGCCAGCGCGAGGTGGAGACGCCGTCGTCGCTGCTAGAGCGGTTCGGGGCGGAGGCGCCGCTCGCGATGGACGCCGGCGTGTCGCTGTCGCCGTTTTCCATTGCCTACAAGACCTACGGCACGCTCAACGCGAGCAGATCCAACGCCATCCTCGTTTGCCACGCCCTTACCGGCGACCAGCACGCGGCGAGCGAGAACCCGGTCACCGGCAAGCCGGGCTGGTGGGCGAGCCTGGTGGGACCGGGCAAGCCGGTTGACACCAACCGCTATTTCGTCATCGCCACCAACGTCATCGGCGGCTGCATGGGCACCACCGGGCCGGCCTCGACCAACCCCGCGACCGGGCGGCCCTACGCGCTCGACCTGCCCATGGTGACCATCCGCGACATGGTGCGGGCTCAGGCCATGCTGATCGACAGGCTCGGCATCGACACGCTGTTTTCCGTCATCGGCGGCTCGATGGGCGGCATGCAGGTGCTGCAGTGGGCGGCGAGCTACCCGGAGCGGGTGTTCTGCGCCATGCCGGTGGCGACCGCCGCGCGGCACTCCAGCCAGAACATCGCCTTCCACGAGGTCGGCCGCCAGGCCGTCATGGCCGATCCCGACTGGTGCAAGGGCCGCTACCTCGACGAGGGCCGCCACCCTGGCAAAGGATTGGCCGTGGCACGCATGGCGGCGCACATCACCTATCTCAGCAACGAGGCCCTGCAGCGCAAGTTTGGCCGTAAATTGCAGGAGCGCGACGCCCCGACCTTCTCCTTCGACGCCGACTTCCAGATTGAGAACTACCTGCGCTACCAGGGTCTTTCGTTCGTCGACCGTTTCGACGCCAATTCCTACCTCTACGTCACCCGCGCCTGCGACTATTTCGACCTTGCCGCCGACTACGGCGGGCGCTTGGCCGACGCCTACCGCGGCACCCGCACCAAATTCTGCGTGGTCTCCTTCTCGTCGGACTGGCTCTACCCGACCTCGGCCTCGCGCCACATCGTGCACGCGCTCAACGCCTCGGGCGCCTCCGTTTCCTTCGTCGACATCGCGACCGATCGCGGCCACGACGCCTTTCTCATCGAGGACCCCGAGTTCAACGCGACCGCCCACGGCTTCCTCGAGGGCTGCGCCCGCGCGAGAGGTCTTCGGCCAAGCCCCTGACATGCCGGTGACAACCTTCGCGCCCGGCGACAAGCGGGCCGCCCTGCGCCCCGACCTCTACGAGGTCGCCCGGCTGCTCGAGCCGCGCACCCGCGTGCTCGACGTCGGCTGCGGCGACGGCACGCTGCTGCACTATCTCGCCGAGGACCACGGCGTCGACGCCCGCGGCATCGAGCTCAGCCAGAAGGGCGTGAACCATTGCGTCGCCAACGGCCTCTCGGTGATCCAGGGCGATGCCGACACCGACCTCGCCGACTACCCCGACGACGCCTTCGACTTCGTCATCCTCTCGCAGACGCTGCAGGCCACCCGGCGACCTCGGCAGGTGCTGGAGCACATGCTGCGCATCGGCCGCCACGCCGTGGTGTCGTTCCCCAATTTCGGCCATTGGCGGGTGCGCGGCCAGCTGCTCATGCGCGGCCGCATGCCGATCACCGACGCGCTCTCCTACCAATGGTTCGACACGCCCAACATCCACGCCTTCACCATCCGCGACTTCGTCGACTTGGTGGAGGCCTGCGACGGCACCATCGAGCGCAGCCTGGCGCTCGACGGCGACGGCCGCCCCCTGGCGATCAAGGTGCCGTGGTGGGTGTGGAACCTGTTCGGCGCGCAGGCGGTGTTTTTGCTCACGCGCCGTGCGTGAGCCGGAGGATCGCGCGCCTTGCCGGAGCGCGGCGCATCGCGTAGCTGCCGTCCCGTGGAGGACCGAGCGTGCGCTTCGAGGGGACCAAGAGCTACGTCGCGACCGACGACCTGAAGGTCGCGGTCAACGCTTCCGTCACGCTGCGCCGGCCGCTGCTGATCAAGGGCGAGCCGGGCACCGGCAAGACCGTGCTGGCCCAGGAAATCGCCGCAGCCGTCGGCGCACCGCTGATCGAATGGTCGATCAAGTCGAGCACCAAGGCCCAGCAGGGGCTCTACGAATACGATGCCGTGGCACGGCTGCGCGACGGCCAGCTCGGCGACGCCCGCGTCAGCGACATTTCAAACTACATCCGCCGCGGCAAGCTGTGGGAGGCGTTCACCGCGCCTGTGCTGCCGGTGCTGCTGATCGACGAGATCGACAAGGCCGACCTGGAGTTCCCCAACGACCTGCTGCAGGAGCTCGATCGCATGAGCTTCGACGTCTACGAGACCGGCGAGCGGGTGGCGGCGCGCGAGCGGCCGATCGTGGTCATCACCTCCAACAACGAGAAGGAGCTGCCCGACGCCTTCCTGCGGCGCTGCTTCTTCCATTACATCCGCTTTCCCGACCGCGAGACGATGGAGCGCATCGTCGCCGTGCATTTCCCCGACATCGAGAAGCGGCTGGTGGCGCGCGCGCTGGAGGTCTTCTACGACGTGCGCGAGGTGCCCGGCCTCAAGAAGAAGCCCTCGACCAGCGAGCTGATCGACTGGCTGAAGCTGATCCTCCACGAGGACATGCCTCTGGAGGTGCTGCAGACCACCGACGCGCGCAGCGCCATCCCGCCGCTGCACGGCGCGCTGCTGAAGAACGAGGCCGACGTGATGCTGTTCGAGCGCCTGGCCTTTCTGGTGAAGCGGCGGGGGTGACCCGTCCCGTGCATCTCATCTTGCCAGCACGCGCGCTTCCGTCTCCCGTTTGCGGGAGAAGGAAGCCTCGCGAAGCGAGGTCGGATGAGGGCGTCGCCGGTCAGGGCGGACCGACGACGACCGAGCATTCCTCCCAGCGCCCTCATCCGACCCGACTTCGTCGGGCCACCTTCTCTCGCGGGCGGGAGAAGGACTTGCCTTCCCGCGCTTCCTGCATGGGAGGATAGCGCCCCATGTTCCTCTCCTTCCTCGACGCGCTGCGCGCGGGCGGTATCGCGGCCTCGCCCAAGGAGCACCTGACGCTGCTCGAGGCGCTCGACGCCGACG
>CAXTQM010000111.1:4725-7652 GCA_964246205.1 uncultured Beijerinckiaceae bacterium
ATCGCGGCCTCGCCCAAGGAGCACCTGACGCTGCTCGAGGCGCTCGACGCCGACGTGATCGAGCGCGCGCCGGAGCAGTTCTACTACCTCGCCCGCGCCATCTACGTGAAGGACGAGAGCCTGATCGACCGCTTCGACCAGGTGTTTGCGCGCGTATTTCGAGGCGTGCTCGGGGAGGCTGGCGAGGCCGGGGACTCGTTGGAGACGGCGCTGCCGGAGGATTGGCTGAAGGCCGTCGCCAAACGATTTCTTGCGCCCGAGGAGATGGCGAAGATCGAGGCGCTGGGCTCTTGGGACAAGATCATGGAAACGCTGAAGCAGCGCCTCGCGGAGCAGGAGGGCCGCCACCAGGGCGGCAGCAAGTGGATCGGCACCGGCGGCACGTCGCCGTTCGGCACCGGCGGCTACAATCCCGAGGGCGTGCGCATCGGCGGCCAGTCCACGCACCGCCGTGCGATCAAGGTTTGGGAGAAGCGCGAGTTCGCCAACCTCGACTCCACGCGCGACCTCGGCACGCGCACCATGAAGCTGGCGATGCGCCGTCTGCGCCGTTTCGCACGCGAGGGCGCCGCCGATGAGCTCGACCTCGACGCCACGGTGGCCGGCACCGCCGCCAAGGGCTACCTCGACGTGGCGATGCGCCCGGAGCGACGCAACGCCGTCAAGCTGCTGCTCTTTCTCGACATCGGCGGCTCGATGGACGATCACGTCAGGCTCTGCGAGGACCTGTTCTCGGCGCTGACGTCGGAGTTCAAACGGCTTGAGTTTTTCTACTTCCACAATTGCGTCTACGAGGGCGTGTGGAAGGACAATGCGCGCCGCCACGCCCAGCGCATCCCGACTTGGGACGTGCTGCATCGGTTCGGGCGCGACCACAAGCTCGTCTTCGTCGGCGACGCGCAGATGAGCCCCTACGAGGTCAGCCAGCCCGGCGGCTCGGTCGAGCACATGAACCCGGAAGCCGGCGCCGTCTGGCTGCAGCGCCTGCTGGCGGCCTATCCCTCGGCTGCCTGGATCAACCCGGTGCCGGCGGAGCAGTGGGTCTACACTCATTCCATCGGCATGATCCGTGCGCTCATGGCAGAGCGAATGTTCCCGCTGACGCTTGAGGGCCTGGACCAAGCCGCGCGCACGCTGGGTCGCAAGGCTTGAAAGCTTTACTGGCCGACGTCACGTGCCGCGGGCGGCGACCACGTCCATCAGGTCGCCGATAGAGCGGAAGCGGTCGACCTCGCTGGAGGTGAAGCGCATGCCGAAGCGTGCTTCGGCGGCCATGATGATCTCGACCTGCTTGAAGGAGTCCCAGCCGGCCACGTCCTTGGCGCTCAGCGACGAATCGATGGCGATGTCGTCGCGCCCGAACACGTCGGCGAAGATCTCCGCCATGCCCTCGCGCACCTTGCCGGTCTCGATCATGATGTCAGTTCCCGACTGAAGCGGCCTACCCGCCCAGCCCCTCGTAGGCGTCGCGGCGCACCGTCCAGTAGCTGGCCGCACCCGCCAGCGCGGCGATGGCAGCCACGAGAAAGGCCGGCGTGAAGCTGTGTGTGCGATCGACGATGATGCCGGTCACGAGCGGGGCCAGCGCGCCGCCGATCGAGCCGCCGATGTTCTGGATCGACTCCAGCGTGGCGACGAGGCGCGGCGGCGTCAGGCTGGCGCCGAGTGCCCATGAGCACGACCCCGCGCCGTAGCCGAAGAACATCGAGACCGAGAGCAGGGTGACCACTCCCGTCGTCGTCGCCGCCAGCGGTGCCAGGGCGGTGAACAGCGCGCAGAGCACGAGGCCGCCTACGGTGAGCCAGCGGCGCGAGTCGATGGGGTCGAGCCCGCGCGCAGCGAGCCGGTCGGAGAGGAAGCCGCCGAGCGCGCCGCCGACGAAGCCGGCGAACTGCGGGATCGCCGCGAGGATTCCGGTGCGCTCCACGCTGACATGATAGACCCGCTCGAGGTAGTCCGGCAGCCAGGCGACGTTCAGCCAGGTGATATAGACGATGCCGAAGAGGCCGCCGATGAGCCCCCAGGTCGAGGGGATGGTGAAGAGGCTCGCCCAGGTATGGGCGCCGGCGGTCGCCTCCGCCTCGACGCCGCCGGCCTGGATCGTGGCGAGATCCTCGCGCGGCACGTCGACCTGCTCGGGATCGCGGTAGTACAGCCACCAGGCCAGCGCCACGACGAGGCCGGCGGCGCCCATGGCGACGAACATGACGCGCCAGCCGAAGGCCAGCATCACCGCGGTCAGCAGCGGCGGCGCCACCGCCGGACCGAGCGAGGAGGCGGCGTTGAAGAGGCCGAGCGGCGTGCCGCGCTCCTTCACAGAGAACCAGTTCACGCAGGCCCGCGCGCCGGCGGTGAACATCGGCGATTCGCCGATGCCGAGCCCAATGCGCGCGCCGATGAACTGGCCGAAGCCGGCGACGAAGCCGCTGAGCATCTGGGCCACCGACCAAAGCGTCATGCCGACGGAGAGCATGATGTGCGGACCGACGCGGTCGGTGATCGCGCCCACTGGCAATTGGCACAGCGCGTAGGACCAGGCGAAGGCCGAGAGCAGCGCGCCCATTTCGGTGGACGAGAGGTGCATCTCTTCGGCGATGGTGTGGTTGGCGATGGCCAGCGTCGAGCGGTCGACGTAGTTGACGATGCCCGCCGCGATCAGCAAGCCGACGGTGATCCACTGCCGCCGCCGCGTCGGGTTCGAGACCCGGGCCGGCGCGGTGACGGCGAGGGTCAAGCGCGGCGGCGCCCGAGAGCGGCGGCGACGCCATCGTCGCGCGCGGCCAGCACCAGGAAGATCAGCAGCCCGGCGTGGAAGACGAGCGCGCCGGGCGCGATCAAGCCGAGGCCCCAGATCATGCCGGGGGCAGCGGCCATCAGCGCCAGCGCCAAGACGTTCAACAAGGGCTTCGACCGGCTGAGCCGCGGCT
>CAXTQM010000112.1:0-7650 GCA_964246205.1 uncultured Beijerinckiaceae bacterium
ACGATGACGATCGCGATAGCGATGAAGATGAAAAACAGGATCTTGGCGAAACCGCCAGCGGCCGACGAAACGCCGGAGAAGCCCAGCGCGCCGGCGATGATCGAGACGACAAAGGCGATGAGGGCCCATTTAAGCAGGGTCATGTGGCAGGTCTCCGGCGTCGACTGGTCGAGGCTTCCGCAAATGCTACGCTTGGAGCTTCGTTCCTGTTTCCAAGGCGCAATCGCGCCGCTGCGCGTCAAAGCAGGCTGCGTCGCAGGATAAAGGCCAGGGCGGCATCGCCGTCGGGCTTGCGATAGTAGGATTTGCGCTCGCCGACGCGCTCGAACCCAAAGCGCTTGTAAAGCGCCAGCGCCGACGCGTTCTGCGCCTCGACCTCGAGAAACCAGGTCCTTGCGCCGGCCTGTTGCAGCTGTTCCATGTTGGCGCGCATCAGCTTGCCAGCGATACCCAGCCCGCGCTTGCGCGGCCTGACGGCGATGGTGAGTATCTCGGCTTCGTCGGCGGCGAGCCGGCTCAGGATGAAGCCCTGCACCTCGCCGGCCTTGCCGAAGGCGGCGTCGGCGTAGGTCGTCGTCGCGGCGAGCAACGTCTCGAGTTCGTCGGCCGGCCAGGCGTAAGTGAAGCACTGCGCGTGGACGGCGGCCGCATCCTCGGCGTGCTCGGCCCGGAGATGGGCGAGGTTAGGACCAAAGTTTCTTTCGAAAAGACCGAACATGTCCGTCAGACCGGCTCCGCCGCAGCGGCGGCCGCGACCGGCTGCGGCTTGGCGTCGGGCGCCTTGAGGTAAAGCGGGCGCGGTGGCGCGCTGCGCGGATCGGCCAGCAGGCCGAGGCGGGCGACAAAGGTTATGTCGGGCACGATGCGGTCGCCGACGATGTCGGCCGGTAGGCCGCGCTGCCACGCCTCGATGGCAAGGATCGGCGCGCCGGAACCGGCGAGCCGCAGCGGTCCCTCGCCGATCTGGCCAATCGCCTCCTCCTTCGAGGCGAAGCGCGGCGGCACGAAGATGCTGCCGTCGGCATGGAAGGCGGCGAAGAAGACGTGGCCGTGGCGCGCGTCGATGGCCACCACCACCGTGCCCCGGCCCTCGTCGAGGATGAGTGGCGCCGCCAGCGCGGCCAGCGTCGACACGCCCACAGCCGGGATCGACCAGGCCAGGGCGATGGCGCGGGCGGCGGCGATGCCGACGCGCAGCCCGGTGAAGGAGCCCGGCCCGACGGTGACGGCGACGCGGTGCAGCGAGCCGAAGCCGCCATCGACGCGGCCCATGACGCGCTCGACGAGCGGGATCAGCGCCTCGGCGTGGCCACGCTCCATGCCCATTGTCTCGGCGGCCTCGGCCCTGGTCGCGCCCTCCGTGAGCACGCAGGCCGAGACCGCCGGCAATGCCGTATCGATCGCCAGAATCTTCATCGAGAGGACTGTGGCCCTTTTGCCGTTCCCGGGCAATTGGTCTGCCGTCTCGGTATCGTCTCCTGTGCCGTTCCTCCCGCGTCTTCTGCCCTCAGGGAGTCTCGAACCCCTTCGGCCCAGGTCGTTTCCATAGCGATGGTGTCTTAGAAGGGCCGAAGGGGCCTCGAGGTGTCGGGCTCGACGGCTCGTCAGCCGCCTCGCCTCGCTGGGAGCAGTCGCGCCCGACGACCGGAGAGCACCAGGACGACCGAGGCTCAGAGAGGTTCGACCGTCGTCGCTGCTTGTCCGACAATAGGTATACTCACCACGCTGAGACTCTGGTCAAGCTGCCGAGTAGGTCATAATACCACAACACAACCAGGTGTGATCGCATCGTCAAGCGCCCCTTCCCCCAGAACGCGGCGCGACGACAGCGAGCCACGCCACGGTACGCCGCCTCACGATCTGTTGACGGGAACGACCTCCTGGTAATGAGGGGTGTGCGATGCAATATTGGATCAACCGCATCGTCCTCCCGCCGTCGCCAGGGTCCGAATGGGTTTAGTCCTCTACGCACTCAAGTACCGGGTCTCCTTCTTCGTGCTCGCCGTGCTGATGCTGCTCGGCGGCATCGGCTCGGCGATCGTGACGATCAAGGACGTGCTGCCGGTCGTGAACATCCCGGTGGTCGTTATCGTTTGGACCTACACCGGTCTCGACACGACGGACATGGCGAGCCGCATCACCACTTATTCCGAATTCGGCCTTACCAACAACGTCAACAACATCAAGCGTCTGGAAAGCCAGACGCTGCAGGGCACGACGGTCGAGAAGGTCTACTTCGACCCGACGGTGTCGATCGATCTCGCCATCGCGCAGGTCGTGTCTTCGGTGAACTCGATCCGGGCCGTGATGCCGGCGGGCGTGCAGCCGCCGGTCGTGCTGCGCTTCTCCGCTTCGTCGCAACCGGTGATCCAGCTCGCGCTGACCTCTGCGACGCAAAGCGGCGCCGCACTGTACGACTACGCCATGTACCGGATCCGGCAGACGCTTTCGACGACGCCGGGCGCGACATTGCCGGCGCCCTACGGCGGCTCGCCGCGCCAGATCATGGTCGATCTCGACCTGCACGCGCTGCAGGCCAACGGCATGACCCCGACCGACGTCATCAACGCCGTCGCCTCGCAGAACATCGTGGTGCCGTCCGGCCTCGCCAAGTTCGGCAACATTCAATATCCGATCCGGCTCAATGCCGCTCCGGAGCAGCTCTCCGACCTCAACAAGATCCCGATCCGCGTCGTCGACGGGATCCCGATCCTGGTGCGCGACGTCGCCTACGTCCGCGACGGCTCTCCGCCGCAGCAGAACTTCGTGCGCGCCAACGGCACCAACGCGGTGCTGATGCCGATTCTGAAGAACGGCCCGGCCTCGACGCTCACGGTTGTCGACTCGGTCAAGACGCTGCTTCCTGTGATCCGCGCCGCCGCGCCGAAGGGCGTCGAGGTCAAGCCGCTTTTCGATCAGTCGGTGTTCGTCTCCGACGCGATCACCGACGTGATCCGCGAGGCCGGCACCGCCGCCGCCCTCACCGGCCTCACCATCTTCATCTTCCTCGGCTCGTGGCGCTCGACGCTGGTCGTGCTGGTGTCGATCCCGCTGTCGATCCTGACCTCGCTGTCGATCCTGTCGCTGATCGGCGAGACCATCAACGTCATGACGCTCGGCGGCCTCGCGCTCGCCGTCGGCATTCTGGTCGATGACGCCACCGTCGCGGTCGAGAACACCTACCGGCTGATGGAGGAAGGCCACGGCTTCCGCGACTCCGTGGTTGAAGGCGCCGCAGGCATAGCCAAGCCGGCGCTGATCTCGACGCTCGCGATCTGTTCGGCCTTCGTCAGCGTGCTGTTCCTCACAGACACCCCGAAATACCTGTTCACGCCCCAGGCCTTCGCGGTCGTGTTCGCGATGCTGACCTCTTACCTGCTGTCGCGCACGATCGTGCCGATCATGATCGACATCCTCGTCGAAAAGGAATTCACGACCCGTTTCGGCCCCGACGGCACTCATCACGGCGGCATGGGTGGCCGCAAGAAGCCGAGCCTGCTGGCGCGGTTCTCCGCCGGCTTCGACCGCCGCTTCTCGAAATTCCAGCGCGGCTATCTCGGGCTGATCCACGCCACCATCCGGCATAGGTTCGCGACGCTGGCGGTGGTCGGATGCGTCTTCGTGCTCGCCGGCGCGTTGTTCGTCTTCGTCGGGGAGGATTATTTCCCTCAGATCGATTCCGGGCAGATGACGCTGCATATCCGTTCGCCGTCGGGCACCCGCATCGAGACCACCGAAGCGGACTTCACGGCCATCGAGAAGGTCGTCAAGGAAACGATCCCCGACAAGGTCGATCTTGTGCTCGACAACGTCGGTCTGCCTTCCATCAACTACAACTTCGCCTTCGGCGACGGCTCGGCCGTCGGCTACAACGACGGCCAGATGCTGATCCAGCTCAAGGACGGCGTCTCGCGCGAGCCGACCGCCGTCTACATGAAGCGTCTGCGCAAGAGGCTGCGCGCGGCGTTCCCCGACACGATCTTCTACTTCCAGCCCTCGGACATGATCACGCAGATCCTGGACTTCGGCACGGTCACGTCGGTGGACGTGCAGGTCACCGGCCGACATGAGGGCACCGACCTTTCCGTCGCGCAGTCGATCGTGCGCAAGCTGCGTCTGGTCAAAGGCGCTGTCGACGTTCACCTCCAGCAGATCGTCGACGCGCCGGAATATTTCGGCACGATCGACCGTGACATGGCCAGTGAGATCGGGGTCAACACCCAGCAGATTGCCAGTGCGATGAACGTCTCGCTGTCAGGCTCCTTCCAGGTAACGCCGAACTTCTGGTCCGACCCAAAGACAGGCATCCCCTACCAGCTGTGGGTGCAGACCCCAGAATATCGCAACGACTCGCTGAACGACATTAAGACGACGCCAGTGTTCGTGTCGCCTTCGGGCAGCGGCGGACCGCCGATCCTCACCATGCTGAACTCGATCGCCGACCTGCACCGGCAGTCCGAGCAGACCGTTATCAATCACCTCAACGCGCAGCCCGTCTACGACATCTTCGCCAACGTGCAGGACGCCGACCTCGGTACCGTCAGCAAGTCCATCGATACGATCGTCGCGCAGGAGAGCAAGCGACTACCGGCGCCCGACAAGATCGTGGTGCGCGGCCAAATCGAGGAGATGAACGCCGCTTTCACCAACATCGGCATCGGCCTGATGATCTCGATCATCGCCGTCTACCTGCTGATGGTGATCAACTATCAGAGCTGGGGTGATCCGTTCGTCGTGCTTTGCGCGCTTCCGCTGGCGTTCTGCGGGATCGTCATGAGCCTGTTTATCACCCAGACCGCCTTCTCGATCCCCTCGCTGTTCGGCGCCATTATGTCGGTCGGTATCGCCTCGGCCAACTCGATCCTGCTTGTCACCTTTGCCCGCGAGCATCGCGAAGCGACAGGCTGCAGCGCGATCGAGGCGGCGATCGAGGCCGGCTCGACCCGATTGCGCCCGGTGCTGATGACCGCCGGCGCGATGTTCGTCGGCCTTATTCCGATGGCGATCGGCATCGGCGAGGGCTCCGAGCAGAACGCCGCCCTGGCCCGCGCCGTGCTTGGCGGCGTCGCCGTCGGCACCTGCTCGACGCTGCTGTTCGTGCCGTTCCTGTACAGCGTGCTGCGCCGCGGGGCGCCGCGCCCCGTCGAGGATTATCGATGACCAAGACACGTTTTGAAGACGAGCAGCCGACGCCGGCCTCAGGACAACCGTCCTACGCCGCCGACCCGTCGCAGCAGCCGAACACGCCGCCCGACCGCGAGGTGCCGCCGACGCCGCGCAAGGGCATTTTCGTCGTCGCCTTACTGCTCGTCGCCCTGCTGCTCGGCTACGGCGCGTTCCGCCACTGGGAGACGAGCCGGGCCGCCGACGAGACGCAGCAGGAGACAGCGAACTACGTGCCCGAGGTGCAGACCATCACTGCCAAAGCGGAGGACCAGCCCTATCCGCTGACGCTGCCCGGCCAGACAGAGCCGTTCGACACGGCGACGATCTACCCGCGCGCCACGGGCTACATCGCCGAGCGCAAGGTCGACATCGGCTCGCGTGTCAAGAAGGGCGACCTGCTGGTCCGCATCGCCGCCCCCGACCTCGACCGCCAGCTCGATCAGGCCAAGGCGCAGCTCGACCAAGTTAAGGCGGCGCAGGCACAGGCCTCTGCCTCGCTTGACCAGTCCAAGGCCAACCTCGCGCTAGCCAACGTCACCTTCAAGCGCACCAACAAGCTGACGACGCAGGGCTACGAGACCGTCCAGAACAATGACAACCAGCGCACGCAGGTCGATTCCTCGCAAGCCGGCGTCGAGACGGCGCAGGCCGGCATCAAGGTAGCGGCGGCCAACGTCGAGGCTCAGCAAGCGACGGTCGAGCGGCTGGAGACGCTGACGCGATTCGAGGAGGTGCGCGCGCCCCTCGACGGCATCGTCACGACCCGTGGCGTCGACGTCGGCGACCTCGTCAACGCCGACACCAAGTCCGGGACCGCGTTGTTCACCGTTGCCGCCGACAAGGTGTTGCGCGTCACCGTCCATGTGCCGCAGGCCAACGCGACGTCGATTCACGACGGTCTCGTCGGCGACGTCGTCTACCCGCAACTTCCGGAGAAGGTCTTCAACGGCAAGATCGCGCGCTCGTCGGTGGCGTTGCTGAACTCCGCGCGCACGCTCGACACCGAGGTCGACGTCGACAATCCCAAGGGCGAATTGCGACCTGGCGCTTACGTCAACGTGACGTTTCAGGTACCGCGCGTGCGGCCCAACGTCGTCTTGCCGTCGGAAGCGCTGATTTTCGATCAGAACGGCTTGCAGGTCGCCACCGTGCAGGACGACGAGATTCACCTTCAGAACATCGCGATCTATCGCGACTTCGGAAAGTCGGTGGAGCTTCGCGACGGGCTCAACGGCGGCGAGCAGGTTGTGATCAACCCGCCGACCGACCTTGTCGAGCACGCCAAGGTCAAGGTGAAGGCGAAGCCGCCAGAGGAGCAGGCGAAGAAGTAGCCGCTGCCGGAGCCTGCACGCTGCGTACCAGCTTCAGCAAGGCCGGCTGTACCGCCTCGTTGCCGACACAGACCGAGCCTTTGGCCATCATGTCGCCGCCACCGCCGCAATCGGTGATCGTACCGCCGGCCTCGCGCACCATGACCAGCCCCGCCGCCATGTCCCAGGTCCGGATGTCGCGCTCCCAGTAGCCGTCGTAGCGCGCGGCGGCGACGTAGCAGAGGTCGAGCGCGGCGGCGCCGAGGCGGCGCAGATTTGAGACCTGGCCCATCACGACCTGCGCCTCCTGTAGAAACTGCGGCTGGGTGCGTCGCTTGCCGAGATGCGGGATGCCGCAGCCGATCACGCAATCGCCCAGCTGCCGCCGCGCCGAGACGCGCAGGCGGCGGTTGTTGAGGAAGGCGCCCTGGCCGCGCTCGGCGACGAAGAGGTCGTCGACCGCCGGGTTGTAGACCACGCCGGCGACGAGCTGGCCCTCGCGCTCCAGCGCGATCGAGATGGCGAAGATCGGGATGCCGTGGAGGAAGTTGGTGGTGCCGTCGAGCGGGTCGATGTGCCAGGTGTGGCTCTTGTCGGCGCCCTCGACCGTGCCGCCCTCCTCCATGAGGAAGCCGTAGCCCGGCCGCGCCTTGGAGAGCTCCTCGAACAAGGTGGTCTCGGCCTTCTTGTCGGCGGCGGAGACGAAGTCGCCTGGGCCCTTGACCGAGACCTGCAGGTTCTCGACCTCGCCGAAGTCGCGCTTCAGCCCGCGCCCCGCCTTGAGGGCGGCGGCGGTCATGACGTTCATCAGGGCGGAGCGGATCATGGGCGGGGTGAAGCACGCCGGATGCGGGGGAGCAACCACCCACGTTCGTGCGGACAAGCGTCGCGGATGTACGGAAGCGACGCGCTTCAAGCTCTCCAGGGACAGCCGCGCTCTCCGCTTCCGGTCCGGCTGCGCCTAGAATGACAAGCTGGGGTGAGACGATCTAAGAAGGGCCATGACCCGCATCACCGCCCGCTTCGACGCGCTCGCGACCGAGGGCCGCGCCGGCCTCGTCACCTTTACCATGGCCGGCGATCCCGATGCCGCCACGGCGCTCGCCATCCTGCGCGCGCTGCCGGCGGCGGGCGCCGACGTGATCGAGCTCGGCATGCCGTTCACCGACCCGAT
>CAXTQM010000113.1:0-7643 GCA_964246205.1 uncultured Beijerinckiaceae bacterium
CCGCCCCCCCCCCCCCCCCCCCCCCCCCCCCCCCCCCCCCCCCCCCCCCGACCACGTGGACGGCCACCAGCACATTCAGGTGCTCGCCCCGGTGCGCCGCCTGCTGATCGACGCGCTGCGGCGCCGCGGCTGGTCGCCGTGGCTGCGGGATAGCTCGGACCGCCCGCTACGCATCCTGCGTCGCAGGTCGACGTTCGTGAAGGCAGCGAGTGTCGCCGTTCTCGCGCGCGGCTTCGCCGCCGAAGCGCATGGTGCCGCGCTGGCGACCAACGAGGGCTTCGCCGGCTTCTCGGCCTTCGATGCCGCGACGCACTACGACACGCAATTTGAGCGCTATCTCGTCGCGCCGGGATCGTCGCACCTTGTGATGTGCCACCCAGGCCATGTCGACGCGACGCTGCGGACGCTCGACCCCGTCGTGGAGAGCCGGGAGCGCGAACTCGCTTTCCTGCTCTCGCCACGATTCCAGGAGGTGCTGGACACCCGCGGCGCCACCTTGGCGCGTCTCACGCCAGCGCCCGCAACTCCAGGTGCTTTCAAGAACGCTTAAGCTTATCAGGCGATTGTCTGCCAGGCAGCCCGGCGCAGGAGCCCCAACCCGGCTGCCTGGTACCCCCGACGTGCCTTCCCGAACAATCCTTTCGCGGCGCTCGATCGTCACGCCATTGCTCGCTGTTTGCGTGGCGATGGTGGGAGTGGCACTGGTCGCGATCGCGATCGGCGCCAGCCTGCTGTCGCTCCGTCTCGGCTACGGCGAGCTGGCGCGGCGCGGCGATTGCGCGACGATGACCATCGCGCATCTGTCGCAACTAGTCGACGACAATGATAAAGCCGCGAACGTCGAACCTCTGCTTGCCGGTCTTGATGTCGACCCTGACCTCGCCGCCGCCCTGGTGACCGACGCGGCCGGGCGGCCTCTCGTCGTCCATCGCAACGCCATGAATCCGAGGGCCGCCGCCGCGGCCGCCCATCTCCTCGCCAATGGTCAAGGATGGCATTGGGATTTCATCGTCGCCGACCGTATGCTTGCGACGGGGCAGGCCGCACGCCTTGCCGTCGCTTACGACGCCGGCCTGGCTCACAGGCGCGCCTTGTTCCAGTGCCTCGTCTACGTCATCGGTGCTCTGGTGGCACTGCTCGCGACCGCGCTGGCGCTGAAGATCGTGTTCACTCGCCAGCTGAAACCGATGCAGCAGCTTGCCGCGGCCACGACGCTATTGGCGAGCGAGCGCTATCAGATCGAGATTCCGGGTCTCCGACGTGCCGACGAGATCGGCGCGATGGCGCGCGCGATCGAGACGTTCAAGACGCGACTCGTCGACCGCGAGCGCCTGCGCTCTCTCGCCGACGTCGAGACCCGGCAATCCACCGATCGCCATGCCCGGATTGGCCACCGCGTGGATTCGTTCCGCTCGGCGATCGGCCTCTCGCTGCAGGAGGTCGGCGGCCTGAGCGACCAGATGCAGGTCGCCGCCGACAGCCTCGCCTCCATCGCCAACCAGACCACCGCGCGCGCCGAGAGCGCCGTTGCCGCGATCCGCCAGACCTCGGCAAACGTGTCGAGCGTGGCGGATGCCTCAGGGGACCTATTCTCGTCGATCCGCGAGATCGAGCGGCAGGTCGAACAGACCCGCAGCAGCGTCATTGCCGCGACCCGCTCGACGGCCGAGACAAGCAGCGTCATCAAGGGGCTTTTCTCCAAGTCCGAGAAGATCGACGAAATCATCGGCTTGATCCAGGCGATTGCCGCGCAGACCAACCTGCTGTCGCTGAACGCCACCATCGAGGCGGCACGCGCCGGCGAGAGCGGCCGCGGCTTCGCGGTGGTCGCGCAGGAAGTCAAGTCGCTCGCCGATCAGACAGCGCGGGCCTCGCAGCACGTCGCCGACCACGTTCGCGCGATTCAGGAAGCCAGTTCGCGCGCCGTGGAAGCGATCGCGGGGATCGATACGACGATGGCCCAGGCCGAGCAATTCTCGGCTGTCATCACGGTCGCGGTGGAACGCCAAGCCGCCGCGACAGCCGCGATCTCGCGCAACGCCGCAGCCGCGGCGAGGTCCGCGGAAGAGGCGGCCGGCAGCATGAAGACGCTTGCCGCGGCGATCGGCGAAACCGACCAGTCCGCCGCGCAAGTCCATCAGTCGGCCACCGATGTCGGCCAACAGGCTCACGACCTGTCGACGACGATCGATGCCTTTCTGCTCGATACTGCCGACCTTCGCGATCGGACCTCGGCCGCAGCCTAGCGTCGCCGGCTCACGCCGCCTTGGCGTGCATTTCCTCGACGTGCTCCCAATTCACCAGATTATCGAGAAAGGCCTTGAGGTAGTCCGGGCGGCGGTTGCGATAGTCGATATAGTAGGAATGCTCCCATACGTCGCAGCCGAGGATCGGCACGGCGCCGTGAACCAACGGGTTCTCGCCATTCGGCGTCTTGGCGAGCTCCAGCTTGCCGTCCTTGACCTGCAGCCAGGCCCAGCCCGAACCGAATTGTGTGACGCCGGCCTGCACGAACTGCTCCTTGAACTGGTCGTAGGAACCGAACGACTCGTCGATAGCCTTGGCGATCGAGGCCGGGGGCGCGCCGCCGCCTTGGGGCTTCATCCACTGCCAGAAATGAGTGTGATTGTAGTGCTGCCCGGCATTGTTGAAGAGTCCGGCATTCTTGCCGTAGGAGCCTTTCACGATGTCTTCGAGCGATTTTCCCTCGAGCCCGCTATCCTTCAGCAGGTTGTTGCCCGCCGTCACGTAGGCCTGGTGGTGCTTGTCGTGATGAAACTCCAGCGTCTCCTTGGACATGAAGGGCTGGAGCGCGTCGTGCGCGTAGGGCAGCTCCGGAAGAGTGAAGGACATCGAGGGCTCCTGGCGGGCGCACGCAGGCGGCGGCGCCTCGGTGCGATAGGTAGGGGCTCGAGCGGCCTCGGCAACGCCTCGGCGGTGGACAAGCCGGCGCGACGATCCGCTCGACTTTTGCAAGCGTCGGGAATCGTAGGTAGATTAGCCAGCTGCGCGTTGCGACCCGCTGCGAGCGCGTGTCGAGGAGTTTCGCATGAGCGCTCTCGTGCTGATTGTGGGTGCGCTGATGGTGGCCGCAGGCGCCTATCAGATGTATGTCGGCAGCGGCGACATCCTGTCCGAGCGCGGCTGGTCAGCGTTCATCGCCGGCGCGGTGCTGCTGGCCGGCGGTATCGTCACGTCGGCCCTCGGTATTCTGGTGCGCGCGATCGACGGCCTGCGCAGCGCCGTGCTGCGGCAGCACGCCGGGTTGGTGCCAGTTCCCTCCCACGAGCGCGTCGAGCCCGATGCCGAGCTCGTGACGGCGGAGCACGAAGCACCGCGCGGCCCTTCCTTCGAGGAGGCGTCGACCGCGCCTTTGCTGGCCGAGGTACCATCCGCGGCCGTAATGTTCGAGCCGCAGGCTGCCCTCGTCGAGACGGCACCTCTGCCCGAAATGCGGCAGCAACGCGAGCCGAGCGTAGGGGCGGAGCCGCCGCACGAGGATTGGCTTGACCACAGCTTCGCCGAGCTTGAGCGGGAAATGACCGCGACGCCGAGCGGCGTCGAACGGGCGCTTGGAGAGGCGTTGCAGGATGCGCCGGCCCACCATGCCGCGCCCGCGCCGAGCGAGCCGGCGCGCGGTCAATTCGTCGAATCCTCTGCGGCTGTCATCGACGAGCCCACCGCGCCGGAGCCGCACACTCCGTTTCCCGAATCGGTCGCGCACGAACCGGCGCCCGAAGGCGCGACGGTGTCCGCGCGGGAAACCTCTCCGCCGCCCGGTTCCGCCGTGATCGGGCGCTACGAATCGGAGGGTACGTCCTACGTCATGTACGCCGACGGATCGATCGACGCGCAATCCGAGGCCGGCGTCTACCGCTTCGCCTCCATGTCCGAACTCAAGGCTTTCATCGAGAGCTGACGGGCTCGTACCGGAGAAGCGCAGCGCACGCCGAAGTTCAACCCGCTGGACGACCCTCGCCGTCCGCCCACAGTGCGGCAATGCCTTCGCGGTAGGTCGGGTAGGCGAACTCGATGCCGAGCTCTTGCTTGATCTTGGCATTCGAGCAGCGCTTGCTCTCGCCGTAGAACGAGCGCGCCATCGGCGACAGCTCTGCGGTGGCGAAGTCCTGCTCCGGTGGCGGCTCGACGCCCATCATCGCGGCGGCGTAGACCACCACGTCCTGCGGCGGCGCCGGCTCGTCGTCTGTGACGTTCCACATGTCGCCCGGCCCCTCGTGGGTCACCAGGGCGGCGCAAGCTGCGGCAATGTCGGTGACGTGAATGCGGTTGAAGACCTGGCCCGGCTTGACGTAGCGGTGCGCCTTGCCCTGCGCCAGGTTGACGAGCGGGTTGCGGCCCGGCCCGTAGATGCCGGAGAGCCGCAGCACGTGCACCGTCTTGGCGGGGTCGCGTCCCAGCGCCGCCCAGTTCTTCTCGGCCTGCACCCGCACCTTGGAGCGCTCGCTCAGCGGTGTCGGTACCTCGCTCTCGTCGACCCAGGCGCCGCCACGATCGCCGTAGACCCCGATGGTGGACAGGTAGAGGATCTTCTGCGGGCGCTTGACCTGCGCCAGCCGGCGGCCGAAACGCGCCAGCACCGGATCGGACGAGGTGCCGGGCGCCACCGAGATCAGGATCACGTCGGACGTGCCGAGCCGTTCGTCGATGCGCGGGTCTGCGCCGTCGGGCGCGAAATGCAGGGTCTCGGCCCCGTCCGCGAGCGGCCGCGGGATCGCCGCGTCGCGCACCGTCCCGGCCACGTGCTCGAAGGCGTGGGCATAATCGTGCACGAAGTGCTGTGCGCTGTAGCCGAGCCCGAAGACGAAGAGGTTCATGGACAAAGCGTGACGGACAAAGGCGGCGGGAGCGGGGCTTAAAGATTAACGGGAACGCAGGGTTAGCTCGCGCCCGAGCTTGCATTGCAGGCCGCCTACGGCGACCGGATCCCATTGCTGGTGTCGGCGAGAAAAAGCAGGTGGCCACGCGGCTTGGCGAGCGGCACGGAAGTCCGTAGCACGCCGTCTGCGGCGCCATCGGCAGGCTAGCCTCGATCCTGTGACCCTTAAGCCGATCGCCGGCGCGACATCGTCGCCTTTTCCGATGACAGGGGCTCGCCGCCCCTTCATGTTAAGCAATGATCTCTGCCTCGCTCTTCGCGATCCTGCACCTCGTGATCGTCGTTGTCTTGCTTATCGGTCTGGCGCTTTCGGCGCGGCCCTCGCGCATGAGCACGAGCCGCCATCGCGGCGTCCGCTACCGCCGCCTCTCCACGGGCGAGATGCTCAAGCGGCTTGCGCGCGACGGGCGTCGAGGAGAGGACCGCCCGCTATCGCGCTAGATCGAGCGTCAAGTCGAAGCAGCTCTCTCCGTCGGCAGCCCGCCCATCGCGCAGACCGTTTCCCATTCCGCGTCGGTGACCGGTTGCACCGAGAGCCGTGAGTTGTGGCCGAGCACCATGTCGATGAGGTTCGGGTCTGCCTTGACGGTGGCAAGGCCGACGGGCTGGAGCAGCGGTTTCACCGCGCGGAAGTCGACCATTCCGAAATGACCGCTCTCGTCGCTGGGATCGGGATAATACAGCTTCGTCACCTCGACGATGCCGACGATCTCCTTGCCTTCGTTGGAATGGTAGAAGAAGGCCCGATCGCCGATGCGCATCGCCTTCAGGTGATTCTTGGCGACGTGATTTCGCACGCCGTTCCAATGGGTGCCGTCCTTGCCGGCCGCGACCATGTCACTCCAGGACCATTTGCCCGGCTCGCTCTTCACCAGCCAATGCGCCATGCCGTTCCGTCCTTTCCTCGCGATGCCCGTAGCACGGCTTTGCGAGGTGGAGCAGCACCGACGAAAAAGGGGCCGGCAGCTCGCGCTCGCCGACCCCTTCGCCGCGCCGATGCCGAAGCGGCAGCGCGACCAATGTCTCAGGGATCCCGCAAAAGGGTCTCGTCACGTGCAATCTCGCAGCCAAAACGGCCACTCGCCGCTACAGCGTGCCGTAACGGTAGGCAGATGATGAACTCACGGTTGCGTCAGTGCCAATTGCACACGTTACTAATCATTAATCGTTTCGACGGTGTGATCAGGAAGCCGCGTCGGCTCGCGGCGGGCGCGTCAGCAGCTGCTCGATCGTGGCGTCCACACCTGCACGGCCGGTCAGCACGCCCTCGACCGCGCGGGCGATCGGCATGTCGAGCTTCGCCTCGTTGGCAAGCGCGCATAGCACGGAGCAAGTGTAGGCGCCCTCCGCCGTTCCGACGCGGTCACGAGCCTCTTGCAAGGTAAGCCCTTCGCCGAGCGCAGCGCCTAGGGAGAAGTTGCGCGACTGCCGCGAGCCGCATGTCAACACGAGATCGCCGAGCCCCGACAGGCCGGCCAGCGTCGAGGCCTGCGCGCCGAAGGCGACGCCGAAGCGAACCAGCTCCGCGAAGCCGCGCGCCAGCAAGGCCGCGGCGGCCGAAGCGCCGAAGCCTTTGCCGGCGGCGATGCCGCTGGCGATGGCGAGCACGTTCTTGGCGGCGCCGCCAATCTCGACGCCGCGTATATCAGCGGAATGGTAAAGCCGGAACCAGGGCGAAGCCAACGCGGCCGCAAGGCGCGCCGCCTCCTGCTCGTCGCAGGCCGCCAGGGTGACCGCCGTCGGCAGGCCGCGCGCGACGTCCTCGGCAAAAGAGGGGCCGGACAGGATCGCCGGCGGATTGGCCGGCAGCGCTTCGCGCAAAACCTCGCTCATGAAGAGGCCGGTGCCGCGCTCGATGCCCTTGGCGCAGACGACGGCCGGAATGTCGGGGTGCATGTGCGGGGCGGCGCGCTCAGCCAACGCGCGCATCGATTGCGCCGGCACGGCGAGCAGCACCATCGTCGCCCCGTCAAGCGCGGCCGCAAGGTCCGAGGTCGGCGCCACATCGCTGTGGAGTGGGATGCCGGGCAGGCGGCGCGCGTTGACGCCGGTCGCCGCCATCTCGATCGCGTGGGCCGGCTCGCGCGCCCAAAGCGCGACGTCGGCTCCTCCGCGCGCGGCGAGATTGGCCAGAGCCGTGCCCCACGCGCCGCCGCCCAAGACCGCGATGCGGCGCATGCCTTCTCCTCGCCGAGGGTTGATCCCGCATAGACCGCGTCGCCCGAGAACGCGTCAACCGCGATGCCTCGCGACATGGCGCGACGTGTTTGGCTCCGCGAAGCGAGGCCGATCAGTCCACCTGACACGTCGTCCTGGTCAATCATGCGGCGGTGTTCGCCGGTTTCTTCCACTCGGCGACGCCGCGCCGCGAAGCCTGATCGATCCGCCGCCATCATTCGATCCAGTCCGGCGGCGGCTGCGCCGGCCTGCGCCATTGCGAGCTTGGCGGCTTCGTCATATTGGAAGCGCTCCACCTTGGATCGCATCACCTGATGGCCGAGACCAAAGCCGACCCGATCCGCCTGCGTCCGCTGTCGCCCCACCTCCAAATCTACAGCCCGATGCTGACGATGGTCATGTCGATCATGCATCGCATCACCGGCGTGGCGCTGTACCTCGGCACGCTGCTGCTGGCTTGGTACCTGATTGCGCTCGCGGCCGGACCGAGGCCGTTCTCCGTCATTTCAGCCGTTTACGGCTCGATCATCGGCCAAATCGTGCTGTTTGGCTTCACCTGGGCGCTGTT
>CAXTQM010000114.1:0-7608 GCA_964246205.1 uncultured Beijerinckiaceae bacterium
GCGATAGTAGGCAAAGAAGGCTTTGAGCACGGGTGGGGCTTACAGGGTCGCGCCGGCCGGGGCCAGATCGCGCGGTGCCACGTCGAAGCTGGCGTTAGCCACGGCCCGCCGGACGCCCACCGTCGTCTGCGGCGCGACGTGGGCCGTCAGGCGACGCCGAGCTTCTTCTGCAGGCTGGTCGAGGAGGTCGTGTACTGGAAGGTGAGCCGCTTCTCGGGGTGCACGTAGCGGTGGATGCGTTGCGCCGCCAGCGCAGCTTCGTGGAAGCCCGAAAGGATCAGCTTCAGCTTGCCGGGATAGGTGTTGATGTCGCCGATGGCGAAGATGCCCGGCGTCGAGGTCTCGAACTTCTCGGTGTCCACCGCCACAAGGTTCTTATGCAGGTTCAGCCCCCAGTCGGCGACGGGACCGAGCTTCATGGTGAGGCCGAAGAACGGGATCATCCGGTCGCAGGCGACGCGCGTCTCGCCGCTCGTACCCTTGACGTCGATGGCCTCCAAAGCACCGGAGGCGCCGTGCAGGCCCGAGACCTGGCCGATGACGAGGTCGATCGCGCGCGCCGCCACCAGCGCGCGCATGGCTTTGACCGAATGCGGTGCGCCGCGGAAGTCGTCGCGGCGATGCACCAGGGTCAGCCGTCGCGCGATCGGCTGCAGAGCGAGCGTCCAATCCAGCGCGGAATCGCCGCCGCCGACGATCACCACGTCGCGGTCGCGGAAGTCGTCCATGCGGCGCACGGCGTAGTGCACCGCCGCGCCCTCGTAGTCCTCGATACCGGCGATCGGCGGCTTTTTGGGCTGGAACGAGCCGCCGCCCGCGGCGATCACGATGGCCTTGCAGCGCAGGGTCTTGCCGAAGCTGGAGCGCACGAGAAACAGCGGCGCCTCGGGCGTGCCCAGCGGCTCGATCTCCTCGACCATCTCGCCGAAGTGGAACACCGGCTTGAAGGGTTCGCCCTGCGCCATCAGCTTGTCGACGATCTCCTGGCCGGTGACGCTCGGATATCCCGGAATGTCGTAGATCGGCTTCTCGGGATAGAGCTCGGCGCACTGGCCGCCAGGCTTGGGCAGGATGTCGATCAAGTGGCAGCGGATCTCGAGCAGGCCGAGCTCGAACACGGCGAAGAGCCCGACCGGCCCGGCGCCGATGATCACGACGTCGGCCTCGATGTGCGACTGGTCCCCGGTGTCGTGGGTCACGCGTCTTGTCCCTTGGTGCGAGACCGTTCTAGAGGCGCGCCCGCGAGGCGCAAGCCAGCCGAGCGCGCCATAGCCGCGCGTCCGCCTTGCAGGTCATCGCCTCACCCCTGGCGGTCGGGCGTCGTCAGCTTGAGTCCGTCGAGCGCCGGCGTCACCTTGATCTGGCAGGAGAGGCGCGAGGTCGGCTTCACGTCGTAGGCGAAATCGAGCATGTCCTCTTCCATGCCCGATGCCTTGCCGACCTTGGTCATCCAAGCCTCGTCGATGTAGACGTGGCAGGTGGCGCAGGCGCAGGCGCCACCGCATTCGGCGACGATCTCGGGAACCTTGTGGCGGATCGCCGTCTCCATCACGGTGGACCCGTCCTCGCCGTCGACGGTGCGCGCGGTGCCCTTGGAATCCGTGTAGGTGATGGCGGCCATGTCGGTCCTTGACGGGGTTACCGCGCCCGGTGCCGGCGCGTCGGCCTTTTAGCCAAGCCTCGCGGCGATGAACAGGGGCGTCAGACCGCAGCGAGACGCGCCGCTATAGCCGCCTGGACGTCGGTGAAGGCAGCCTCGAGTTCGGGTTCGAGCACCCGCCGGCCCAGCGCATCGGCAAGGCCGTAGCGCTGCAGCAGGTCGGCGGCGCGGATCGCGCCGATGCCCAGGCACGAGCCCTTGAGCAGATGAGCCGTTTCGCCCTGCGCGTCGGCCGGCAGCGTGGGCAGCACCGGCATCAATCGCGCGGCCTGCTCGGCGAAAAGCTCCAGCACCTCGCGCGCCAGCCCGGCGTCGCCGAAGGTCTGCGCGTCGAGGAACGCGAGGTCCAGGACGGGGCCGTTCACGAGCAGATCATGGTGAAGCGTCCGTTAACGACGTTTCGCAATGCGTTGCCAGGATTGGTTTCTTTCGAGAGGCTCCTTCTGTAGGGTGAGCTTGGTTAACAGTTTGTGTGACGGTCGGTGCACCGCGGCGGGCGCGCGCGACCGGTGTAACGGGGCGCGCGATGGCCAATCCCTCCAAGGCTCAGGATCCGGCGGCTGCGGCGCTGTCGGCGATCGAGGAAGCCCTCAATCTCGGTGAGCACGCCGACGTCGTGTCGCCGCTCACCGCCGAGCGGGCGGGCGACGGTAAGTCCGAGGCTCGCACCTTCGAGCTCTCCTCCGACGATCGCATGCATCCGCTGCTGTCGCCCGGCGGCACGCGCCGCGACAATCGTGCTCGCCTGCCTTCGGCGGAGAACGACACCACGATCTTCGGCCGCACGGAGCCCGCCGCTCTTCCCGAGCCGACGATCTCGCCCGAGCCGCCGGCCGGCGCGATCGAGGCCCCCGCGCTCGACATCTCTGCCGAACGCCGCATCCCCGCCGCCGAGCGGATCGCGCCGCTTCCCCCCGTGGCGCCGGCCAATGACGACAAGGAGAGCGTCGGTGCCATCCTGCGCACGCTGCAGGCTCGTCCCTCTGGCACCCCGATGATCGTCGCCGGCCTCGCCGCGGTGTTGTGGATCGCGGTCTGCGCCATCTACGTCTACGCCGATCGCGGCGAGTTCGCCGGCTCCAGCCTGTTCACGCCCAAGGGCGCTCTGGTGCTGCTCGCGATCGTCGGGCCACTCTTGTTCTTCTTCATGACGGCCGCCCTGGTGCGCCGGACGCAGGAGGTGCGGCTCACCGCGCGCTCCATGCTGCAGGTCGCCGTTCGCCTCGCCGAGCCCGAGGCGATCGCCACCGAGCAGATGGTGACGCTCGGCCAGGCCATCCGCCGCGAGATCGCCTCGATGGGCGACGGCATCGAGCGCGCGCTGGCCCGCGCCGGCGAGCTGGAGACGCTGGTGCGCTCCGAGGTTTCGAACATTGAGCGCTCCTTCGGCGACAACGAGCGGCGCGTGCGCTCGCTCATCGACGAACTGTCCTCCGAGCGCGAGGCCATCGTCGGCAACGCCGAAAAGGTGCGCGGCGCCATTGCCGGCGCCCACGACACCCTGTCGCGCGACCTCGAAGGCATTCAGGGCGCGCTCGCCGTCACGCTGGCCGAAGCGGGCGAGCGCGTCGCCGCCACGCTCGGCGGCAAGGGCGAGGAGATCCGCGTGGCGCTGATCGGCGCCGGCGACAGCCTCACGTCCAACATCGGTGCCAGCGGCGAGGACCTCGTGGCGCGGCTCAAGGCGACCACCGACGGCGTCGCTTCCGCGATCGACGAGCGCACCGACGCCATCGAGGGCAAGCTCGCCGCGGCGGGCCGGACGCTGGTCGCCGACCTCGGCCTGCGCGCCGACTCCATCGTCGCCCGGCTCGACGAGACCGGTAACCGCATTTCCGACCAGATCGTAACGCGCGGCGACAACCTGGCCGCCCGCCTCGCCGAGACCGGCGACCGACTGCACGATGTCGTCGCCAATCACGGCAACGAGCTGCACGGCCACCTCGGCGAGATGGGCGAGCGCATCGCCGGCATGATCGGCGAGCGCACCGACGCCGCGCGCCAGCTTCTCGACCAGAGCCACGATAATCTCTCGGGCCTGCTCGAGGAAAGCCACGGCAAGGTCCACGCCCGCTTCGAGGACCACGGCGCGGCCTAGCACGGGCGCTTCCAGCAAACCCCCGACGACATCGCCGGCGCGCTGACGGCGCACACCGACGCTCTGCACGAGCGCCTCGCCGAAACCACGGCGCAGACCGCCGGCGCGCTCGACGAGCACGGCGAGGTGCTCCAGACCCGCCTGGCCGAGGCCGCCGCCGCCTCGCTCGCGCTGCTAGCCAGCCAAACCGATCACCTGCACGACCGTCTCGCGGCGACAACCGACGAGACCACCGGCGCGCTGACTGCGCACGGCGACGCCCTCGGCGAGCGGCTCGCCGCGGCCAACGCCGCGCTGAGCGCGCACCACGAGGACATGCACGGCCGGCTCGCCGCCACCGCCGAGGACGCCGTGGCGACGCTCACTGCAGGCACGCAGCATCTGCACGAGCGCCTGGAGCAGGTGGCGGCCGAAACCGCTGGTGCGCTGGACGCTCACGCCGGCGCCTTCCACGAGCGCATGGAGGCCTCTAACGCCGCGCTCGTTGCCCATCACGAGGACATGCACGACCGCCTCGCCGGCACCGCCGAGGACGCTGTCGCCACGCTGATCGCGGGTACGACGGCGTTTCACGAGCGGATGGACGAGGTCGCCTCGCAGACCACCGGCGCGCTGGATGCCCACGCCGCCGGGTTCCACGAGCGCATGGAGGCGTCCAACGCCGCCCTGCTGGCGCATCACGAAGAGCTCGACGGCCGCATCGCCGCCGCCACGGCGGAGACGAGCAGGGCGCTGTCGGCCCATGGCGCCGACATGCACGAGCGCCTCGCCGCCACCGCCAGCGAGGCGATCGTCGCCCTGGCGCTGCACACCGACTCTCTGCAGGAGCGCATCGGCGGCGTCGCCCACGAGGCGCTGACCGCCTTCGCCGGCCACACCGACGCCATGCACGACAAGCTGAACGCGCTCTCTGCCGAGACGGCGGCGGCGCTGAACGAGCACAGCGAGGCCATGCACGAGCGGCTCGTCGGCTCCGCGCAGGAGACCATCGGCGCGCTGGGCGAGCACACCCAGGCCATGCACGAGCGGCTCGAAGCCACCGCCGCCGACACGCTGGCCGCGCTCGAGCAGCATTCCGGAACCATCGGCGAACGGCTCGACGCGGTTTCGCGTCAGACCGTCGAGGGCCTCGGCGACCGCACCGCCGAGCTCGAGGCCCTGCTGCTCGCGACCTCGACCGGAGCCGTCGCTGCGCTGGACCATCACTCGACCAAGCTGCACGACCAGCTCGCGGCGAGCACCGCCGACACGACCGCCGCTCTCGACGCTCATCGCGAGGCGATGCATGTCCAGCTCGGCGACGTGACCGGCACCACCCTCGCGGCGCTCGACGACCACGCCAACGCCATGCACGAGCGGCTGAACGAGGTCGCGGAAGGCGCGGTGCAGAACCTCGCCGGCCACCTCGACGCCATGCACGAGCAGCTCGCCGGCAACGCCGAAGCCACCGCCGGCGCGCTCGGCCAGCATGCCGAGGCATTGCAGGAGGGCTTCGTCGCCAACACCCGCTCCGCCATCACGAGCCTCGCCGGCGAAGTCGAAGCCATCAACGCCCGCTTCGCCGCCATCGCGGCCGAGTCGATCGCCGCCATCGCCACCCACGGCGACCGCATCAACGAGGCGCTCTCGTCCCGGCTCCGGCAGTTCCACGACAGCTTCGTGGACGAGGGCGGTGCCGCCGCCGACCGGCTGGGCGGCCATGCCGAGCGCTTCAATGCGACCCTGGCCGACCGGCTCGGCGCGATCGAGAACACGTTCTCGGTCCAGGGCTCCGACCTGCACCAGAAGCTCGGCGTGCGGCTCGAGGAGGCCACCGGTCTCGTCGAGCGCCAGCTCGCCGAGCTGGAAGGCCGCGCCGTCGAGCGCGCGCAGACAATCGCCGCGACGCTCGAGGGGCTGGTCGCCCGCATCGACGGCGGTCTCGAGGCGCGTGGCAAGGCTCTCAACGACGCGCTCGCCGCCCGCACCATCGACATCGCCCGCGCGCTCAGCGACGGCGGCCGCGAGGTGACCGAGGCGCTCGACCAGCGCCACGCCGACATCGGCGAGGTGTTCTCGGCGCGCTCCGCCGCCATCGGCGACCAGCTCGACGGGCACATCGCCCGCCTCAACGAGCGCGTGATCGGGCCGCTCAGCCTGATCGCCTCGGCGCTCGACGAGAAGGGCCGATCGCTGACCTCCAGCCTCATCGACCGCGCCGGCGCCATCGACGGCATGCTGACCGAGCATGCTGGCACGCTCGGCGCGACACTCGATCGTGAGGCGGCCGAGCTGCGCGCGATCGTGTCCAAGGCGGTGAGCGAGATCGACGAGGTCCTCGTCGGCCGCGCGGTCGACGTCGGCGCGACCCTCGCCAGCCGCGTCACCGAGATCGCCGAGACGCTCGACACTCGCCTCGCCGCCATCGAGCAGGCCTTGGGCGAAGGCGGCCGTCATCTGGTCGACGCGCTGACAGAGCGCGGCGGCGCCGTGTCCGCCGAGATGACCAGCGTCGGCGAGATCGTGTCACAGACCATCGCCCAGCGAGGGCAGCTCATCGTCGAGCACCTCGGCCAGCGCCAGGCGGACCTCACCGGCGCGCTTGATCGTTCGGCCGCCAACCTCAAGACCGTGGTCGAGGGCAGCGTCACCGGCTCGGTGCAGTCGCTGATCGACCGCCAGAAGAGCTTCTCCGACGCCATCGACGGCCTCGCCGCGCGGCTCCGCGAGCGTGTCGAGGGCAGCGTCGCTGCCGCGCTCGGCGACATCGAGGGCCGCCACACCGCGATGGTCGAGGCGATCGAGGTGTCGCGCGCCGGCCTGCAAGAGACGGTGGAAGGCAGCGTCGGCAGATCGGTTCGCTCGCTGCTCGCCGCCAACGACACGCTGCGCACGCAGCTCGGCGGCATCATCGATCGGCTCGGCGCCTCCAGCGCGGAGCTCGAGTCGATGATTGCCAGCGCCAACGACAACGTCGGCACCTTTGACCGCACGCTGGGCCAGCGCGTCGGCGAGCTCCATGGCGCGCTGGAGCGCGTCACCGGCTCGATGGCGGCGGTGAACGAGACCGCAGGCCGCACGCTGGCCGACGCCAACGGCGTCGCCGACCGGCTCGCCGGCCACCACGGTGTACTGCACGAACAGTCGGCGGCGCTGGCGGCCACCGGCGGTGACCTGGAGCGCAGGCTCGGCGAACGCCACGTCCAGCTCGCGACCTTGCTCGACACCGTCAGCGCCAAGCACGAGGACTTCGAGGCCGTCATGACCTCGTTCTCGGGGCTTATCGAGGACAGCTTCCGCAAGGCCGAGGCGCGCGCCCGCGACATCGGCACCTTCCTCGCGGAGAATTCGCAATCCTCGACCGGCATGATCGACGAGCAGTTCAACGCGATCCGCGCCAATTCGGGCAAGGAGCGCGAGCGGCTCGCGGCGGCGTTGCGGCAGGCCTACGACCAGGCAGCCAAGGAGATCGAGGGCATCTTCGGCCAGTCGACCGAGCGCTTCCAGCAGGCCTCCGAGGAGATGCGCGGCCTGTCTCGCGTCATCCAGGAGGAATTGGCCGCGACCCGCGAGGAGGTGCGCCGCAACGCCGCCGAGTTGCCGCGCGAAACCGCCGAGCAGGCGCAGAACATGCGCCGCGTCATGGCCGACCAGATCAAGGCGCTGAGCGAGCTGACCGAGATCGTCGCCCGCTCGGGTCGATCGCTCGACCTGTCGCTGCCCGATGCCGGGCCGCCCGCCTCGATCGCGCGCCCCACGCCTTCCGCGCCGATCGCACCGCCGGCTCCGCCCGAGCTTCCGGTCGAGGCGCGCGTCTTCTCCGAGGCGCCGCCCGCTCCCCAGCCGCCGCGCGAGCCCGTGCGCGAGCCAC
>CAXTQM010000115.1:0-7600 GCA_964246205.1 uncultured Beijerinckiaceae bacterium
CCTTCCGTTGAAGCCGGGCCACGAAGAAATGTGGCGCCGCGACGGCCTCTACGACGTCGTGCTGGTGCTCGACTGGAACATCGCGCCGCGCCGCGCCGGCCGCGGCAGCGCCATCTTCCTGCATTGCGCCAAGAGCCCGGAGGCGGGCCGCGGCCTCAAGCCGACGCTGGGCTGCGTCGCCCTGCGGCCTGACGACATGCGCCGGCTGTTGCCGCGTCTCGGCCGTGCCGCGCGCCTCGTCGTGCTCTGAGCCTCGTCATCCCTGCAGCCGCATGGCGACAGGACGCGCGTTCTCGAAAGCGGCGGCCTGTTGTTCGGGCGGCAGCTTGGCGATTAGCATCCCGAGTCGGTCGTAGAGGCGCAGCCGCCACTCTCCGCGGCGCCGGGCCGACTGCGGCGGGATGCTGCCGGCCTCGACGCCGATCCACCAGCGCAGGATCGCCGCCTGCACCGTATCGGAAGGCGGCGGCAGCAGGGTGAACATCACCACGCCGGTGCAGCAGCCGCAGAAGATGGCGAAGGTCGAGTTGAAGAAGCCGGACGGGTCGTATTGCATCTGGTTCTGGATGCCGATCATCGCCACCAGGAAGAAGTTCAACGGCGTGCAGAACGGCGCCAGCACCTTGCTCTTCAGCCCGAACGAACCAATCAGCATCGTTGGCAACAGGGCGATCGCCAGGCCGAGGAACGAGCCGAGCCGCGGAATGACGAAGAAGCCGAGCACGAGGGCCAGACCGGTGGTGATCGCCGTGCCGATCGTGAACCGCAGCCCGGTGGTGACCGGCGAGGGTCGCGAGGCGAACAGGCAGCACAGGATGCCGACGATCAACAGGAAGGAATCGCCCGACGACCAGCGCGTCTCGATCCAGAAGGTGAAGGCCAGCATCATGCCCGCGAAGGCGCGCAGCGCGGCGTAGCCGGCGGCGACGTAGTCGCGGTGGACGGTGCGGCGGATATGCTCGAGCGCCTCCGGAGCCACGCCAGTCCTCAGCAGCGCGAGACCGGCGCGAACCTGGGCCATCGCCGCGAGCAGGGCGGCGCTGGCGCGGCGATCGGGAGCTTCGCCGTGCAGCGCCGCGCTCTCGCGGTCGAGCCTCGCCACCGACGCGTCGACGGGGTGCTCGCCCGTCGTCGCATCGAGCTCGTCCGCGGCCCGCATGCGGGCATCGGCATCGCCCTGCGCCGCACCGTAGGACAGCATCAGCATGTCGGCCATGCCCAGTGTCGCGCGGCGCATGCCGTCCTTGGTGCCGGGCGGCCAAAGCCCGTCGGTAGACGCCTCTTCGATCTGCTGGTCGAAATCGGGGAAGCGCGCCATCAGCCTCGCGCAGTCGGCCGCGCCAGCCTCGCCGCGCAGCACGCCTGCGGCGACGTTGCGGACCTTGGCGAACATGTCCTCGAAGGCGTCGCGCAGGTCCCGGCTGCTGCGCGCCGGGATGAGCAACAGCGCCGTCAGGCTGTAGGCGACGACGCCGAGCACAACCGCGCTGCCGCGCGACAGCGCGGTGGCGAAGGCGCCGTTGGGATCGCCGAAGCTCTCGGTCAGCACGATCACCGCGGTGTAGCCCGACAACGCGGCGGCGTAGGATTGCAGAGCGCGGAACAGGCACGACACGAAGGTGCAGAGCGCGATCCAAGCGCTCAAGGCGAGGGCGAAGGACCACCAGTGCTGCGGGAACAATGCCACGATGACCAGCGAGGCGACGATGCCGATCATCGTGCCGAGCACGCGGTTGGCCGCCTTCAGCAGGCTCTGAGGCCGTGTCGCCTGCGCCGTTATCAGCACGGTCGAGGCCGCCCAGTACGGCGAGTCGAGCTGCAGCCACATGGCGAGCCACAGCGTGCCGAGCGAGCACAGGGACACCTGCAGGGCGAAGATCAGCGAGTTGCCGAGCGTGTCGGTAAGGCCGAGCGCTTCGGAGATTCGATCTGAAAGGCCCTGCGCCGTCGATCCGACATCGGCCAAGGCCATTTGTTCGTCTCCCGCGACGCCCGCGATACCGCAAGTCGAGCCTAGCAGACCAAGCGAGCGCTCGCCGCTGCTTGCTCAGGCCGCTACGCCGGTGCCGATCGGGCAGCTGACGCCGGTTCCGCCAAGCCCGCAATAGCCGGCCGGGTTCTTGGCGAGGTATTGCTGGTGGTAGCCCTCGGCATAGTAGAACGCCGGTGCCGGCAGGATCTCGGTGGTGATCGGGCCGTAGCCCTTGGCCTTCAGCGCCGGCTCGTAGGCGGCCTTCACCTCCTGCGCTTCGGCGACCTGGGACGGGGTGCCGTAGATGCCGGAGCGGTACTGCGTGCCGACGTCGTTGCCCTGGCGCATGCCCATGGTCGGGTTGTGACTCTCGAAAAAGTGCCGCACGAGATCGGCAAAGCTCACGACCTTCGGGTCGAAGGCCACCAGCACGACCTCGTTGTGCCCGGTACGGCCGGAGCAGACTTCCTCGTAGGTCGGATTGGGCGTCGGGCCGCCGGCATAGCCGACGGCGGTCGAGTGAACGCCGGGCAGCTTCCAGAACGAGCGTTCGGCGCCCCAGAAACAGCCGAGCCCGAAGACCACTGTCTCGATGCCCTGGGGGAACGGCGCGTGTATCGTGCAACCGTTGACATGGTGCGTCGACGCGGTCTGCAACGGCTGCGAGCGGCCCGGCAGCGCCTCGGCCGCGCTCGGGATCGACATCGGCTTGCGAAACGAGAACATGGGCGCGGCTCCTCTGGTGGACGGCTCCTGAGATGGTGTCCGCGCGCTGCCGCCGCAACGTCGCCGAGGCTATCGCCGGCTGTAGCCAACCGGCGGGCGCGGCTTGCGCGTCAGCGCCAGCAGCATCAGGCCGACGACGCCCAGCACCGCCCAGGTCGGCAGCATGAACAGGCTGGCGAGCACCGGATCCCACAGGCTCGGCGCCTTGGCGGCGACAGTGACGTGGAAATGTGCGAACCCCTCGGGCGACAGCTTGGCCAGCGTGTCGCCGAGCGGATGCAGCTCGATGTGGTTGGCGGCCACCGAGGTGGTGCCGTCGACGATCAGCGCGGCGAAAGCCCCGGCGAGGCAGAGCAAGCCGAGAAGACGGAACAGCAGGCGCATGCAGCGAAGGTCCGGCAGCGGGCGGCGAGGCTCTAGGCCCGCGACGGACCGGCGTCAAACTACTCGATTGCCCAGCTCGCCTCGACCTCGGCCGACAGCGTCTGCGTGCCGGGCTCGACATCCATCGTGGCCGGGCCGGCGGAGCGCGCCCGCACGAAAGGCCGCACCGGCACCTGCCGGTCGGGCCGCTCGACCGAGAGCAACCGGCCGAGCTTGACGCCCGCCGCAGCGGCGAGGATCTCGGCCTGGTGCCGCGCGTCGTGCATGGCGTCGCCGCGCAGCTTATCCTGCAGCGGCTCGGGATGAGCGACGGAGAAGCTGACGCCGCCGAACGTGTCGGCACCCTTGCCGATCAGCGTGCCGGTGAGCGCGCCGATGCTGTCGAGCGCGGCGACCTTGATGGTGAGTTCGTGCGCGGCGCGGAAGCCCTGAGGCTGGTCGCGCGACGTGCCGTCGGGCTGGCGCACCAGCTGGTTGACCTGGAACAGGCTTACGCCCGAGGTGGCGATGTCCTGCGGCTTCACGCCGGCAGATTTGGCGGCATCGATCACGTCCTTGACGCGGCGCGCATCCTCGTCCCACGCCGCCTGTGCCGTCGGCTTCTCGACGGCGACGCCGAGGCGGATCTCGGCCTGGTCCGGCACTACGGAGGTCGCCGCCGTGCCGGTCACGGTGATGTGCGGGGTATCGTCAAGCGAGGACCCGTCATCGTCCTGAGCGCAAACGCCCGTCGCGGCGGCGAGCGTGCAGAAGAGCGCGAGAGCGGCGAAAAACGGGTGACGCATGGCGGCAGGCTCCGAACGGTCGCGCTGACCTAGGCGAGGAGCTTGGCTTTTTGCGGGGGGCAGGGGCGGGCGGGCAACCTCGATGCCGCCGCACGACTTCTCGAAGTGCTTTGCTTTCGAAGGAACAGGCAGTGTCGATCTTCACCGTCAAGCGGCCGGACCAAAGGTGAAGTCGACCGCCTGAACGAAGAGGACGAGCCCGCGACCCCCGCCGCGGGCTGATCTGAAAACGTCAGGCCGCGCGCGGCATCGCCATCGCAGTCATGGCGACCAGCTCGGCGCGAATCTTCGCGGCCTGGCCGAAGGCCCAGGCGGCGCGGGCGTGCAGCCCCTTGCTCTTCAGCACCTTGCCGTACTGCTCGATTGAAGCCGCATTGGCGAGCTTCGCGTCAGTGCCAGTCATGGAAACCCCCGTTCCAAGTGTTAAGTGCGTGATCAGGCTACGCCGAAACAGGGGAGGTGCAACAAGATTGAAGGCCCGCCTATAACGATGCCTCGGCGCCATGGCATTTGGGCAACAAGACTTAAAGACGGAGGCCGGCCGATCAAGGCTCGGTCGAGCTGGCCGGAATAGTTCGACAGAGGCTAAGTGGTAAACTCGGGAGACTTCATGATCGTCGTAACGGGAGCCGGCGGCCAGCTCGGGCGGGCCGTCATCGACGGGTTGCTGGATCGGCTGCCGACGGGTCGGATCGTCGCCAGCGTTCGTGATCCCGGCAACGTGGCGTCGCTGAGCGAGCGCGGCGTCGAGGTCCGCGCCGGCGATTTTGCCCGGCACGAGAGTCTCGCGACGGCGTTCGCGGGCGCTGGGCAGGTCCTGGTGGTCTCCGTCGATCAGCTCGGCGAACCGGCCCGCAGGCTGCATCGCACCGCGATCGAGGCAGCTCGCATGGCCGGCGCGCGGCGCGTGCTCTACACCAGCCACATGGGCGCGGGGGCCGGCTCGGCTTTCCAGCCGGCGTCCGACCATTTCGCCGCCGAGGCGCTCCTGGCCGAGGCGGGTGCGCCGTTCACGGCACTGCGCCACGGCTTCTACGCTGAAAGTGCGCTGCACCTCGCGGGCCACGGTATCGAGGCCGGCGAGATCCGTGCGCCGGAGGATGGCCCGGTGAGCTGGACCGCGCGCGCCGACTTGGCGGAGGCCGATGCGATAGTGCTCGCCGACGAAGGCCGGCTCGACGGATTCACGCCGCCGCTCACCGCGCTGGAGGCCTTCACCATGGCCGATCTCGCCGCGATCGCCTCCGAGCTGGCGGGGCGCGAGGTGAAGCGGATCGTGATCACGGACGAGGCGTGGCGCAACGCCAAGATCGCGCAAGGCGTGCCGGCGCCGATGGCGGAGGCGCTGCTGGGCATGTATCGCGCGGCCCGGCGCGGCGACTTCGCCACCACCGATCCGACGCTGGCGACGCTTCTCGGCCGCCGCCCGAAGACGATGCGCGACGTGCTTGCCGAAGTGCTTCGACCAACTGCCGCCGCATGAGCCGGCCTGCCTGTGTAGGACGACTGCCCGCGGTCCTGCTCTCACACGGCCCGAGCCGACCCGCCAGAGGCGCCTCGCGCGTTGTCGGTAGCCTATTTAGGAGGTTTGCCATGGTCCGCTCGTTTCTGCTCGGCACCCTGTTCTTGGGGCTGGCCTTCGCCGGCGCCGCCGCGTCGGATCGCACCCATCCCCGGCATCATCGCCACCCCGTCGCTCGCCGCGGATCCTTGGTGCGTAACGGCCTCTACGGCGGCTACAGCAGCCCCGTCTCGCCGACCACGACCTGCCGCTACGCCGATGGCACGCCCTACGATCCCGACGTAATCGGCGGCCCCAACCACGTCGGCGCCGGAGGCCCCGCCGTCAACCTCGGCGGCTTCGATCCCTGCGCGTTCTGAGCCGAAAGCCCGGGCGCCGCGCCCTCTTCACGCCGGCCCCGCTCTGTGCCATACCCCGCGCGGGCTCAGGCCCGCGTTCGTCGCCGGCGGCATGGGGCTGCCGGTTCCCACCCTGGGCGACCCCCGTTTCGCCCGCACCTGCGCTCGCCGCGGGGGTTTTGCTAGAGCCGCCTCGGCAGGATCGCCAGGCGCTGTCGTTTTCCCAGTGCCTCGAGCCACGCCGCGCAGCGGCGTTCGGTACGAGGCGGGACCTCCGGTCCCAAGGCTCCCGCCCTTCGCGCCCCAGACGGTTTCGTCGAGGCGGTCCGCGTAGCGGCGATGCCTCGTTCCGACAGCCCCTCGCAATCTTGTTGCGGCGTCCGACCGCCCCTCGCGGACAAGCGCGTCAGAGAAAGACACGCATGTTCGAGATCCACCGCGAAGTCATCGACTGGGCCGGGCGCAAGCTCGTGCTCGAGACCGGCAAGATCGCCCGCCAGGCCGACGGCGCCGTGCTCGCCACCTACGGCGAGACCACGCTGCTCGCCACCGTGGTCGGTGCCAAGGCCCCGAAGCCGGGGCAGGACTTCTTCCCGTTGACAGTCAACTACCAGGAGAAGGCCTTCGCCGCAGGTCGCATACCCGGCGGCTATTTCAAGCGCGAGGGCCGGCCCTCGGAAAAGGAGACGCTGGTCTCCCGCCTGATCGACCGCCCGATCCGCCCGCTGTTCCCCGAGGGTTACCGCAACGACACGCAGGTCGTCGTCACCGTGCTGGCGCACGACCTCGAGAACGATCCCGACATCCTCGCCATGGTTGCCACCTCGGCGGCGCTGACCCTCTCGGGCATCCCCTTCATGGGCCCGATCGGCGCGGCGCGCGTCGGCATGGTCGGCGGCGAGCTGAAGCTCAACCCCAACATCGACGAGATCAAGGACAGCGCGCTCGACCTCGTCGTCGCCGGCACCCACGACGCCGTGCTGATGGTCGAGTCCGAGGCCAAGGAGTTGTCGGAAGACCTGATGCTCAAGGCCGTGATGCTCGGCCACACCGGCTTCCAGCCCGTCATCGAGGCCATCATCCGCCTCGCCGAGAAGGCCGCCAAGGAGCCGCGCGACTTCGCACCAGCCGACAATGCCGCCGTCGAGAAGGCCGTCGCAGAGGTCGCCGAGGCCGGCCTGCGCGACGCCTACAAGATCACCGCCAAGGCCGAGCGCTACAAGGCGGTCGATGCCGTCAAGCTCAAGGTCAACACCGCTCTGACCGCCGAGGGTTACGAGCCGAAGTTCACCAAGGAGCAGATCGGCGGCGCCTTTCACGACCTGCAGGCCAAGGTCGTGCGCAACACGATCCTTGACGAAGGCGTCCGCATCGACGGCCGCGACGTGAAGACGGTGCGCCCGATCGTGTCGGAAGCCGGCTTCCTGCCGCGCGCCCATGGCTCGGCCCTGTTCACCCGCGGCGAAACGCAGGCCATGGTCGTCGCCACGCTCGGCACCGGCGAGGACGAGCAGTTCATCGACAGCCTGGAGGGCACCTACAAGGAGCGCTTCCTCCTGCACTACAACTTTCCTCCCTACAGCGTCGGCGAGACCGGCCGCATGGGCTCGCCCGGCCGCCGCGAGATCGGCCACGGCAAGCTCGCCTGGCGCGCCATCCGCCCGATGCTGCCGACGGCGGCGGAGTTCCCCTACACGATCCGCATCGTGTCGGAGATCACCGAGTCTAACGGCTCCTCCTCCATGGCCACGGTTTGCGGCTCCTCGCTCGCGCTGATGGACGCCGGCGTGCCGCTGAAGCGTCCCACTGCCGGCATCGCCATGGGCCTCATCCTGGAAGGCGAGCGCTTCGCCGTGCTCTCCGACATCCTGGG